>NZ_LMPY01000078.1:289260-302952 GCF_001424445.1 Methylobacterium sp. Leaf361
ATCCCATCTCGAACTCGGCCGTTAAACACGCCAGCGCCCATGGTACTGTGTCTCAAGACACGGGAGAGTCGGTCGCCGCCAGACCCGCCCATCGCAATCACCATTCCCTCGACACGAACACCGATCCGGCCTCCGGACACGCCGCCCGCTCGCCAGAGCCGGCGCCTGATCTCATCGGTCGCTCAGCCCCCGTGCAAGTTCTCTGAGCCACGTCACCTTCGGTGATGGGCGTTCGATCGGCCGCACGGCCATCCCAATCAGCCGAGAGATCGTGCGCAACCGCGAAGGCGGTTCCCCGCGTCGCGCGAGGGCCGACTGATCCCGGACATCTGCCTGCTCCGAGCCTTTCCCGACCGGTCGTGCCGAACGCCTCGGCCAGTCGTCGTTCGCCCGGCACCGACGACCGCGCTGTGCCGAAGGCGCGGCCTTGAGGGCTGTACAGCAAACCTCTATTATAATGCTGCTGTACAATGCCTCCGGTCAGTGTGGAATCGAGCATCGCATGCCGTGCCATCCGGACACGCGCTCACGGTCGGTCCCCGGTGATAGGGCTGGATCGCCGTCCTTCAGGCCTGATGGCGGACCAGAGTGTCCGCCTGCCGCGTCCGGCCCCGACAAGATCCATCTGCGTCGTCCGCATTCAGGGGATCTCAATGCGGCGGCCGATCGGGATCCGGCGTTCGACGCGGACCGTTTCCGGGCAGCCCTCGTGGAGTTGCTGCCCGACCTGAAGCGATTCGCGGGGTCGATGGCGAAGACGGCCGATCAGGCTGAGGACTTGGTTCAAGAGACGCTGCTCAGGGCTTGGATACGTCAGGATCGCTTTCGTCCTCGTAGCAATCTTCGAGCCTGGACATTCACCATCATGCGGAGCAGCCTCTCGCCCTCCAAGCGTGAGACAGCGGATCCGACGGATGTCGGCAACGCTGCACCCGACGGGCGACGCATCGATCCTGACCGGTGAAACCGCGGAGCGTTCTCGCAGGACGAATGGCGACGGCCACGTCGTCTGACGAGGCGGTGCTGGATGTGGCGACGCCGATCATCGACGCGCGCGCTCTGCTGCGTGCGTCGAGATATGAACCGCTCTTCGTCAGTCCGAGTGCCTCGCGCTCCCCGGTCGAGTTCAGGGCGGTCGAGCGCCACCGTCGAGAACTCACGAGAATGCCTGCCGTTCGCGGATCCTCGGTTTCCCGTCAGGAGTGGAGGTCGAAGTGATGGGCGTTGGCGCCGTGATCTGAAACCCCGATCAGGCCGACGTCTCCGTGGACGCCACTGTCAGCCGGTGCGTGGCTCGGTCCGGCCGGTGGGCCGGGTTTGCTGTCGGACGCGAATTCGATGGTGCCGTTCGGGCCGATGCTGGCGGCCGGTCTCGGACCGTGACTGCCCCCGCTCGCCGGGGGACTCGGCTCGCTTGACGGTTCTTGATCGCGGCTCACGCCGGTCGAGCCTCCCGATCCCTGGCGCGAGAGCGATTGGTCTGACGCCACCGGGGTGCCGACGTTCGCGGCCGCAACGGCAGTGCCGTGACCTGTGTGGTGCGGGCCCGCGTCGAGGTTCGCGGGATTGGGATCCGCCCCGACGGCTCGATCCTGCGTGCCGCTCGGCGAGATGCCTGCGTTCGCACCGGTTGCCGGGTTGGAGCCGTCCGAGTTCCGCAGATGCGGTTCGGTCTCTCGGGCGTGATCCGCAGCCTCGCCGCTGCGGCCGGGCCCGTCGGCGGTCTGAGCATGGCCTGGATCGTCCGCTCTCACCCCCGCCAGCGCGCTGGCCGAAGGAGCGATTGGGTCCGCGTTGGAAGCCGCGCTGTGAACGGCGGGACCCTGTGCGTGCGGTCCATCGTCTTGGAGGTGCCCGGGCGGCTCGCCGCTTCGATCGTCCTGCCCGTGGCCTGGATCGGCAGCGCGCGCCTGCGTGCCGGCTGACGGCGGACCTGGGTCCGCGTCGGTGGCCGAGCCGTGACCGCGGCTATCCTGTGCGGGTGGTACCGTATCGTGAAGATGTCCCGGCGCCTCGGCGCTCCGGCCAGGTGAAGCGCCGGCCCGCGCGTGACCGGGATCAGCAACATCCGCCTGCGTCTGCGCGCTCGCGGATGGTTGGACCGGATCCGTGTCGGCGGCCGAGCCGTGATGGCCGGCATCCCGGGCGTGCGGCGCCGTGTCTTGGACATGTTCCGGCGCCACCCCGCTCCGAACCGGTCCCTCGCCAGCCTGCCTGTGATCCGGTTCGGCGGCTCTGGCCTCGATCTGCAGGTTGGCTGCCGGAGCTGAGGGGGTGGGATCGGTGGCCGCCGTGCCGTGGCTGCCGGCATCCTGTGCGTGCCCTGCCGGGCCCTGGAGAGGCCCCGGTGCCTCGGCGCTCCGGCCGGGGCTTTCGCCGGCCGGAGCGTGCGCAGCCACCGCGCCGCTCGCCTGCACGGTGGCTGAGGGCGGCGCTGATTGCGTGCCGGTGTCCGTGCCCTGACCGTCATTGTCCTGGGCGTGCGGCGCCGAGCCCCGGAGGTGGCCCGGCGCAGCGGCACTCCGGCCGGGACCTTCGCCGGCCCGCGTCGAGCCTGGATCGGCAGTGCTTGTCTGAGCCTGCGCCAGACCCGGCGGTTCATCCGGACTCGCGCCGCCGGCCGCGTCCAGTGGAACGGCCGCCGCGTCCTTGTGATGGCCTGGCGCATCGGCGCTTCGGCCAGGCCCGTCGCCATCTTGACCGCGGCCCTGATCGGTGACCTCCCCCCGGACCTGCGCGAGGCCCGCTGTTGGACGCGGGCTCGGATCGGATGCTGCACTGGGGTCGCCGACCGCGCCGTGCAACTCCCGTTCGGATGCACCTGCGCCGATGCCTGAAGGATCCGCATGCGCGACCGCGTCGTGCCGTCCCCTTGCCTCCGGCGATACGCCCATTCGCAGACCGTTGTCCGGGCTACCGGAGCGCTCCTCGACCGGGAGCTGCGCGTGTCTCAACTCGGGCTGTGCGGCAGCATTGAGCCCGTTGACCGGGGCTGGCGGAGCTTCGGATGCCGCGTGACCGGTCGTCGGGGTCACGCTCTGGGCCAGCGATGGCGCCTCACCGGTCGCGCTCGACGACGGGGCTCCCTGTTCCCGTGCCGCGGCGTCCCCCGATGGCGCGGCGCCACCGTCCGATCTGGAATCCGGAGACGACGATGAACCCGCTGCGAGGGCTGCGCTGGCCTCGGCGCCGCGCGCGAGCGGCTGAAATCCGGATTCCGCGCCTGCCCGGGTCGGCCCATGGCCGAGGGCCGGGTCTCTGAGGCCGATGAGCCCGAAATCGGCGGCGTCAGATCGGGCAGCAGCGACCGCGGCCGACTCGGCCGTTACGAGACCGGCCGCGCCGCTCGCGGGACCTTCGTGGCGGCCGGTGCCGAGCGGTCCTTCCGACTGGACGGGGCTCGCCGCTCCACCCGTCGTCGGCGACAGGCTGCCCTGGTCACCCGGGACGGCGCTGCTGGCGCCCCGCGCGCCGAGGTATGATGTCGCCTCGATACCCTGTGCGGGGTGGTCGACGAGGGCATCCGCCGCGAAGACCATGGCCGAGAACACGATCAGCCCGACCTGCTTACGGTGGCCGTCGCGCTCATCGGCATCGCCCGTGTCGCGCGCTTCGGACGGCCCGTGCTGTTGCGCGTGGCCCGCGTGAGGGGGCTGCGCCGCGCTCTCGGTCGATCGCTCCCCGTCATCCGCGCGGGCGTCGTCGGGCGACAGGCTCAGGGCCGCAGCCGCGACGAGAGCCGCGAGCAGCGCCGCCGGGTGAACCGAGAGCTTCGTCCCGCGGGCATCCTGCGGGATCGGGAGAAGCTCGGGATAGCGTCGGGCGATCTCGTTGATGAGGGCGCGGAAGTCGCTGCCTCGCATCGGGCTGTCCAAGACATCGGACGCGATGACGTAGCTGCCGTCGATCCTGGCGAAATGCATGACGGCGTCGCCATCCGGCCGGCAGAAGACGAACCAGGGGTCCGCCTCGTCGCTCAGGCCCTGCTCGCTGCCGATCTGCAGGCCGGCCCGGATCAGCGCGGCCTCGACGCGGTAGAATTCCGCGAGCTCCTGCTGCGACCAGCCGCCCTGGCACGTCGTTGCGGGTCGGAAGAACGAGATGACCGCGCCCATCGGGACCTCACGTCCGCACAGTGACTGAGAAGCGGATTCTATCGTTCATGGAAACTGCGTCCCAGAGCATCGAAGAAGGGCGCCACCAGATAGTCGAGCGCCGTGCGCTCGCCGGCCGAGACGACGACCTCGGCGGGCAGGCCCGCCAGGAGACGTGGTCGTACGTCGTCCGGGAGTTGATGGTCGTCGATCTCCACGGTGCCGGCGAAATAGGCCTGCTTGGTGCCGTCGTCGATCAGGCGGTCGCGGGAGACCATCGTCAACGTCCCGAAGATCGCCGACATGCGGCGCGTCTGAAAAGCCGGAAACTTCACCTCGGCCCGCATGCCGGCATGAACCGCCTCGAGATCGTTCGGCGCGAACTGCACGCTGATCACGAGCCTGTCGTTCGTCGGAACGATCTCCATCAGCGGCTCGCCCGAGCGGACCACCTGGCCGATCGTGTAGACCTTCAATCCCTGGATGACGCCCTGATGCGACGCCCGGACCTCGTGCCGACGGAGGACATCCCGGGCCACGATGAGTTTCTCGCGCAGTTCTGCGATCTTCTGGCGCGTGTCGAGGAGCTGCGCGGTCAGCGATTCCTGCAGCTTCTGCTTGAGCTGCGCGGTCTGCATCCCCGCCTCGTTGATGCCGTTCTGCGCCTTGGCGGTCTCCGCCACGGACCGTCCGATCACGCCTCGGAGGCGCGCGTGCTCGCGCTCCATCATCAGAACGCGCGAGAGCGGGATGAGGTTCTTCTCCTGGAGGCCGCGCAGGCCCTCCAGCTCCTGCTGGATCAGGGCGACCTGCTGCTCGCCCGAGGCCTTCTCGACCGCCAGCCCGGAAATCTCCGTCTTCAGCTGCGTGACCCGCGCCTCGATGAGGCCGAGCTGCGCCTGGAAGGACGCGCGGCGCTCCGACAGCTGGCTGGCCTGGTCGTCGATCAGGCCGGCGACGGCCGGCTCGGCGCGCCGCTCCGCGATCTCCGGCGGCAGGAGCAGATCCTGCGCCTGGCCCTGCTCCGCGCGGAGGCGCGCTTCGAGGATCAGGGCCCCGTCGAGCTGGCCGCGGAGCAGATCGTTGCTGGCTCGCGATTGCACGGGATCGATGCGTAGCAGGACGTCGCCCGCGCGAACCGCCTGGCCGTCCCGGACCAGCACCTCCTGGACGATGCCGCCTTCGAGGTGCTGCACCACTTTGCGGCTGCCTTCCGCGACCACCACCCCGGGACTGATGACCGCCCGGTCGAGGCGCGCGACGGCGGCCCAGGTGCCGACCACCCCGAACGTCGCGACGATGAGCGCGTAGCCGGCGACGGCGTACGCGCGCCAGTTCGTCAGGTCGGCGGAGCCCGACCGGTCCCGATCGGACCTTCTTCGCACGGGGGACGGGCTCGCGATCGCGGCGCGCGTGACGGTCATCGCTTATCCCGCGCTCCGCTGTTCGTCGGAGCCGCGGCGGGTCTGGGATGCCGCGGGGCCGACGGGCGGCACCAGGGTCGGGACCGGCCGCTGGCCGGTGACGTGGGCGAGGACCTGCTCGGGCGTGCCGGAGAGCTGCACGCGGCCCTCGCTCATGAGCAGGATACGGTCGGCCTCCTCCAGCAGGCTCACCTTGTGGGTCACCAGCACCACCGTCGTCCCGGATCGCTTCAGGTCCGCGACGGCGCGCATCAGCGCCGCCTCGCCGGGCTGGTCGAGACTCGCATTGGGCTCGTCGAGCACGACCAGGCTCGGCTCGCCGTAGAGGGCGCGGGCCAGAGCGATGCGCTGCCGCTGACCGCCTGACAGCCCGTGTCCCCCCCGCCCGATCACCGTATTGTAGCCCTCCGGAAGCGACTGGATCAGCGCGTGACAGCCAGCCCGTTGGGCAACCTCGATGACGCGCGCGTCGTCCCGGTCGGCGAAGCGCGCGATGTTCTGCGCGACGGTCCCGTCGAACAGTTCGACGTCCTGAGGCAGGTAACCGACATGCTGCCCGAGCAGGGCCCTGTCCCAGTGGTTCAGGTCGGCCCCGTCGATGCGCACCGTGCCTTCCAGCAAGGGCCAGACCCCGGTGAGCGCGCGAACGAGCGTCGATTTGCCGGCGGCACTCGGGCCGATGATCCCCACGACGCTGCCGGGCTCGAGCCGGACGCTCACCGCCTTGAGGATGGGGCGCGTCGCGCCGGGGGCCGCCACCGAGATGGTCTCGGCCTCGATCAGGCCGCGCGGCCGCGGCAGGACGAGGCGGCGCGTCTCCGAGCCGGCGACGGCCACGAGATCGACCAATCGCCGGTAGCTCGCCCGCGCCGCCGTGAACCCCTTCCAGTTGCCGACGACCGCCTCGATCGGCGCGAGGGTGCGGCCGATGATGATGGACGCGGCGATCATCGACCCGGCCGAGATCTCGCGGTGAATCGCCAGATACGCGCCGATGCCCAGCACCAGGGTCTGCAGCAGCATGCGGACGAACTTCGTGGCCGCGACGATCAGGCCCGCGCGATCGCTGGCCCGCGCCTGGAGGACCAGGACGTCGTCGTGGCGGCGCCCCCAGAGCCCGCGCATGGACGCGACCATGCCCATGGCCTGCAGCACCTCCCCATTCCGAAAGACCGTGGCGGCGCTCTGCCCCGCTTCGCGCGAGGCCTGACTGGCGGCGTCGAGCGTCCGACGGGTGGCGACCTCGTTGAGCAGCGTGAGGCCGAGGATCGTGCCGCCGCCCACCAGCGCCATCCAGCCGAACCAGGGATGGAGGATGAAGCAGGCGAGCAGGAAGATCGGTATCCAGGGCAGATCGCAGAACGCCAGCATGCCGGCGCCGGTCAGGAACTCCCGCAGGACGTCCACGTCGCGCAGCGCCGTATCGTGCTGCGCGCCGGGCCTGAGCAAGGTGCCGCGATGGGCGGCATCGAAGATCGGCGTGGCGATTTTCTGATCGAACACCACACCGCCGCGCACCAGGAGGCGGGCGCGCAGCATCTCGAGCATCGCGTAGACGGCCAGGCCGAACGCCGCGATCAGCGTGATCCCCGCCAGGGTCGTCTCACTCCGGCTGGGGATCACGCGGTCGTAGATCTGGAGCATGTAGAGCGGGCTGACGAACAGCAGCAGATTGATGAAGAGCCCGAACACCACGGCGGTCGCCAGGACCGGCCGGAGCGAGCGCAGGCCGATGGTCAATGCCGATTGCAGCGAAGGATCGCCCATTCTGCCCTCTTCCTGCGATCGATCGGCACGATCGGCGATACCCGGTGGCTCAGATTCCCGTGCTGCTCGCGTCAGTGACCCGCGGGCGCTCAGATCCGCGAGCGGCAATCGTACGTGCGATTCTCGACTTTCATGGGCCGCTATCCAGAGACATGCACCGGTAGTGGGGCATCCGGCGCCATTCTCCAAATCGTTCCTTACAGGATGATAGCGCTATTCAGGTAGTTGCCAAGCAACGGGATCCGTTCGGGGAGGACGCGGGGACGACGGGTGCCGCCGCGCATCTGGACAGCGCGGCTCCGTCCCAGCTATATGGTGTTTGCTGTATAAGCGCCGCGCCGCGTGGCTTCGGTCGGCAGGAAGGTGAAACCCCGTGTATGCCCATCAGCAACGCCTGGACTCCGAGGAGGTGCTGGAGCTGCGTCGGGAGGGGGGACGGTATCTGAAGGAACTGCGGGAGGCGCGCGGCCTGTCGCAACGACAGCTCGCAGCTCTTGTCGGTGCGGATTACTACACCTTCATCTCGCAGCTGGAGACCGGGCGCGGTCGTATTCCTCCGGATCGGTACCGCGCGTGGGCCGAGGCGCTGGCGATCGAGCCGAGAGCGTTCGTCCGGAACGTGATGCGCTTCTACGACCCGATCACCCACGAGATCCTGTTCGGCGATCGGAGCGCGGAGCCTGAGGGCAACGAGGCGTAGGCCGTCGACGCTCCCCGAGCCCGGATCGTTCGGATGCGCGAGGCGCGCGGGACGGCTCCAGCCTGGAGACGACCGCCCGCGCAGCTCAGGAGGTGGAGTGGTCCGCACCGTCCACCGTCTGTGATCCGAGGGGTGATGGGTCGTCAGACGTCACGTCGGCGGCCGATACGGGCGCGCCGATCGCCGCCATCAGCATTCGCAATCCCTCGATCCACGTATCGGCCTCGGTCCGCGAGATGCACCCGCTGCGGCGAAAGATTTTGCCGGATTCGAGCTGGACAACAACGTCGAAGCGGCCGTCCGGCCTGTCCGTGATCCAGTATTCGACATTCTGAGGCATCGACGTTGCCCAATAGATCCTCACCTGGCCGGCAACAGCCGCCCCGCGCACGCAGCTCACAGTCTGCCGGCGAACGCGCGCCTCTCGCCGACGTGACTCGTTCACCTCGATCCGTCGTTCCTCGCTCGGCCTCAGACCACGTCGGGGTTCACCTCCGCGCGCGATGATCTTCGGCTCCTTCTCGGTTCAACATGTCCGCCCCCCAGGGACGGAAGCGTGCCCCAACGCGTAGGCCGCGGAGAACGATCCGCCGCTTGCGGGGTTAGATGTTCACTGTACAGTCAGGTGGCGGGTCCTATCTGGAGGGGTGGACGCTCGATGACGCGCGTGGTCGGGCCACTCCCGCCGGATGGCCCGCTGCAGATCGCCGGTTCGTCAGGCGGGATTCACGGCGGCCCGAGATCGGTTCGTGCGGCGAGCGCTTTGAGAGGACGTGAGTTGACGGACACGCTGGTTGCTCAAGACGGCGGAGTCGATCGGCCGAGCCGACAGGACCCTCCGGAACCCGCGATTCTGCCCACCGGTGTGCGGGATCATCTCGGCCTGCAGCTGCGCGCCGCCTACGAGGCCGTGACACGGGCACAGACACCGCCGCGTCTGCTGGACCTCGTCGCGCGGCTCGATGCAGCGCTGGAGGGGCCGCGCCAGGACGATGCCACCGCGTTTCGCGAGGGCCTGACCGAAACGCTGCCCGGCCTGCGCGCCTTCGCCCTCTCGCTCGTCGGCGATGCCTCGCGCGCCGACGATCTGGTCCAGGAGACTGTGCTCCGAGCCTGGGCGCGCCAGGACCTGTTCATCCCAGGTTCGAACCTGAAGGCGTGGCTCTGCACCATCCTGCGCAACCAGTTCTACACCGAGTGCCGCAAGCGAAAGCGCGAGATCGAGGACGTGAACGGTGCCGCCGCGGCGCAGCTCACGGCGCCCGCAGCCCAGGAGCACGGGTCCGATCTGCAGATCGTCTGGTCCCATATCGGCAAGCTGCCGGAACTGCAGCGTGAGGCCCTGCTCCTCGTGGGGGCCCAAGGCCTGACCTACGAGGCTGCCGCGGAGGTGATGGGCTGTCAGACCGGGACCGTGAAGAGCCGGGTGAGCCGCGCCCGGGCCTTGCTCGTCGCGCATCTCGCCTGAGACGGGCATCCTGACCGAGAGCGGATTTTCCACGCTCGACGGCCCCTGCATGGTTGAGACAGGTGCCCATCCGCGCTCCGCCCTGGGGCGAGTCCTGACGGGCGACGACCTGGGAACGGTCCCCCGCCGTCCTGGCCGGTGTCGAACCTCGACGGCTCGACCATCCTTGTCGGACGGATAGCCCGGGCAGACAGACGAGGTCGGGCGATCGACACGCTCGAAGGCCGGGGAAAGGCCAGGCGCAGGCCGGCAAAGCCGTCTCGGCCCCTATCGCGATCGCGAAACCGCCGCGGGACGCCCTCCCCCATCGCGCTTCAAGTCGCACGAGCGTGTCGCGAGCAGCGACTGCACCACGCGGCCGCCATCGTCGATGGACACCGCCGCGGTTCAGTCCGCGCTTCGGCAAGGTTCGGGCCCGTCCCGGTCGCTGCCGCCGCAGCAGGCCGCTCGTCCCGGTCCGAGCCAGAGATCATCCCCGGGCACCTCGACGGACGCTCCGCCTCCACGCGCCGCCCGTGTCGCACGAAGGTCGGCCGTGGCGTCACCGACCATTGGGCAGTGCCGCGTCTGGCATCCTCGCCGCGGAGACTCTCGGCGCGGTCTCCGGTGCCGCTGCGGAACAGGTCGCCCTTAACAAACTCACCCATCCCCGTACGAATCCGGGTCGCCGCTGGACTCACTTTGCAGAATCGGTCCACATGAACAGTCACGTTGGCAGAATCGGGCGGGGACCGATGACCGCAGAGGAACGGCTGGCTGAGCTGAAGGCGGCGGACACGCGCCGTCAGACACGTCGCAGGGAGGCTCTGAAGCAGAAGGGCATGACCCAGCAGAACGTGTGGCTGAAGCCGTCGGTCAAGGCCGTCATCGACCAGGCGATCCAGAACGGTCGGTTCAGGAGCCGTACCGAGGCGATCGAGTGGGCGCTCGCGTCTGCCTTCGAGGAGAAGTCGGCATGATGTAACGGGCAAAGCAGAAGGCCCCGAGGCGGGAACCTCGAGGCCTTTGGACCTGACATACCCTGGGATGGGGCGCGACAGGCGATTCGCACCCCCTTTATGCCCCCTCCCCCAGGCCGTCGTCAAGAACACCCTTCGGGGTGAACGGTCCCGCTTTGCCTCCTGAGAGGAGGCGGACGAGGTGGAGACAGTTCATTCCGGTGGCCGGCCGCTCACGCGCGCCGCGCTCGCCGGCCGGAGACGTGCGCTCGAAGACGGGCGGACGGTCTCGCGCAGGGAGCTCTCGGCCGCGGGCCGGGACGCGGCCAAGGCCCTGAACCTGCGCCCTGCCCTGCGTTCGATCCTCTCGGCGCTCTGCGCCGTGTGGGGTGAGCAGGATTGGGAACGCCTGGTGGTGTGGCCCTCGAACGAGCACCTGTGCGGGATGACCGGGCTGTCGGAGCGCGCGCTCCGCTACGGCCTGCGCGACCTCGTGGCCCTGGAGGTCATCACACCTCGGGACAGCGCGAACGGCAAGCGTTTCGCCATCCGCGGGCCGGGCGGCGCCGTCATCGACGCGTACGGTTTCGACCTGACTCCCATCGTCGCCCGGAAGGGAGAATGGGCGACCGCGATCATGGAAGCCACCGCGAGGGACGCTCAGCGAAGCCGCGCGTTCGATCTCCTGACCGTTCGTCGCCGCGCGGTGTCGGAGGCCCTCGCTGCCCTGCGCGCCCGCTTCCCGGCGACGGATGCAGCCGATCTGCTCGCGGCGCAGGAGGCCCTGGAGTGCAGCACGCCGAGGAGACGCGCTTCCGGCGTGGGCCCTGACGTCGTCCTCGACGCCTGGGGAGAACTGCAAGTCATGGCGGAGGATCGGTTCTATCAAGCCGCCTCTGCCGGCAATTCCGGCCGTCACTTAGAACAAGACACCGGATCTCCTACCGATCCTTGTGCAAAGGCTCCCAAGAAGGAGCCTGAGCCGACCCGTAGGCCCGAACCGTCACTCGTCGCGGCTGCTTGCCCTGTCGCTGCCGAATTCGGCGTCACCCTCAGAACGGAAGCGGATGTCATCGAGATCGGCCGGCTGATGCGGGGCGGAATCGGCGCGCATCCGTCGGCCTGGAGCGAGGCTTGCGAAGCCCTCGGTCCGTTCCGGGCCTCGGTGCTCGTGCTGATCGTCGCGCAGCTCCACGACGACGACGTGCGCCGGGGTGAGATCCGCATCAAGAACCCAGGCGGCTACTTCAGGCAGCTCGTCCGCCTGTGTTCCGAAGGTCGCTACGGGCTCGAAGCCGAGCTCATGGCGATGCGCAGGAGGAAGATGACGTGACCTCGGGCGAACGTCACCCACCCCGGACCGCGGAGCCCTGCAGATGCGCCACGCCGCGGCAGCGAATCCGGGCACCCGGATCCTGACCGATGTAGGTAGGCTCCGGATCCCGGAACTCACGCTACGCTTGCGCGGCCATTGAACATGGGAGGCTTGCGGTGAAGGTGTTTCAGATCCGGCACGAGGTGACGGGCGCCATCCTCTGGACGGGCTCGGCGCCTGACCCGCTCGCTGCCCTCGACGCCATGGCCCACGAGGCGGGGTATTACGATCATTCCGACATCCCCGACCATCTCCGGGCCGGTGGACTCGCCATCGAGGAGATCCGGGTCTAGCGCGCCGACCACCACGCGAAGAGTCCGATCCCTTCCCGGCTCCAGGCACGCTGCGGTCATCGAGGGGCCGGGCAGGCGCCCTCGCTTCTCCGAAGACCGCCGCGGTGACGTGTCGGTGAGCGATACCGGATTGGTCGGGCGCCTGCAGTGCCGTTCCGCCAGGAGGCCGGGCAGGTTCCGCGGCACCCGGCGCTCTCGGTGCAGAGGGGTTCGGCGCGTGATCGCCCCGAACCCGGTCCCCATCGAACAGGTTTGTGTGGGACGCAATCGGGATCAACTGCGTTACTGCGGCGACGAAGTGTGGAGATCCAGGATGGCAGACGCCGTCGCGTCGCAACGCGCTGTTCTGATTGTCGAGGACAATCCCGTGCAGCTCATGGATGCGGCTGCAGCCCTTCGCGACGCGGGATACGAAGTCGCGGAGGCCGCCACTGTCGAAGCCGCCCAGGCTCATCTGGCGGCCCGTCCCGAACTTGTGGCCATGGTCGCGGACGTGGACTTGGCAGGCGAGCCCTTGAGTGGCTTCACCCTGGCCAAAGCCGTCGCGGCGCGCTGGCCCGAACTGGCGATCCTGATCGTGTCGGGTGTGGCTTGGCCGGCCGAGGAGCAGATGCCGATGGGCGCTCGCTACCTGCGCAAACCGTTCACACCGGAGGGGCTGGCCGGCGCGCTGGGGGCTGTGCTGGCGGCGCGGGGCGTAGGGTCCGTGCCGCATTGACGGTGGCCAGCCCAGCGTGCGCCGGCGCGGGAGAGATGCGCCGTCGACGACGGGCCGCATCACGGCGAGGTTGGGACTGTCAGGAATTCCGTGTGCGGGCGGCGGGTTGAACATCAGGCCGCCATGGCCCGGGTGAAGCGCTCGCCGAAGATGACGGCGAACTGCGCCTTGGCCATGACCCACTCGGGGACTGTCAGGAATTCCGTGTGCGGGCGGCGGGTTGAACATCAGGCCGCCATGGCCCGGGTGAAGCGCTCGCCGAAGATGACGGCGAACTGCGCCTTGGCCATGACCCACTCACGTGGCCCCATCTTCCACGCCTTCTCGGAGCGGTTCAAGACCAGGTAGAGCAGCTTCAGCGCGGCCTCGTCGGTCGGGAAGTGACCGCGGGCGCGCACAGCCCGGCGCAGCGTGGCGTTCAGGGCCTCGATGGCGTTGGTCGTGTACAGGATCCGGCGCACCTCGCCGGGGAAGGCATAGAACGGGACCACCTCGCCCCAGGCCCGTCGCCAGCTCTGGGCGATGGCTGGGTAGCGCCGACCCCATTCGCTTGTCTCGAAGGCCGCCAACGCCGCCTCGCCAGCCGCGGCATCGAGCGCGCGGTAGACGACCCCATTCGCTTGTCTCGAAGGCCGCCAACGCCGCCTCGCCAGCCGCGGCATCGAGCGCGCGGTAGATGTCCTTCAGCGCACCCGCCACGAGCTTGCGGTCCTTGTAGGACACGAAGTCGAGGCTGTGGCGCAGCAGGTGGACGATGCAGGTTTGGACCAGCGCCTCGGGGAACACCGCCCGGATCGCATCGGGGAAGCCCTTCAGGCCATCGACCACGGCAAGCAGCACGTCCTCGACGCCGCGGTTCCTGAGCTCGTTCATGACCCGCAACCAGAACTTGGCGCCCTCGTTCTGCTCCAGCCA
>NZ_LMPY01000079.1:0-3326 GCF_001424445.1 Methylobacterium sp. Leaf361
TCGGTCGCATCGAGGAGTACGCATACCGTCTGAGCCATCGCCCAGCCTCGCACGCCTCACCGCCCGCGTGAATCCTCCGTCCGCGTCACTGCACTAGGGCCGGCATCGTGATTGCTGTGCCGGTGGTGGAGGCGATCAAGGCGACCATCCGCGAGAATCGGATCGACGTGGTGATCATCGACCCGTTCGTCTCCTCCCACCGGGCGGGCGAGGGCTCGACCTCGGCAACGGCACGATGAAGATGCCGGACGGGTCGATCCGGTCGATTACCCGCAGCGGCCTGGAGATCCCGGACGCGCCGGCGGGTGGCATCGGTGCGGCGGGCAACGGCCGCGGCAGCATCGGCGCGCACGTTGAGGAGTTCCGTCGCCACGTCGATCGGCTCCAGGACATGGGCGTCCATGCACAGGTGGAAGTCACGGGCCTTCGACGCAGCGGTCTCAGGGCCACCGCGCTGCGGGTGCGAGGCCGCGGCGGCATGTCGGCAGACCTCGGCGTTAGCGA
Source organism: Methylobacterium sp. Leaf361 (assembly GCF_001424445.1). NCBI lineage: Bacteria > Pseudomonadati > Pseudomonadota > Alphaproteobacteria > Hyphomicrobiales > Methylobacteriaceae > Methylobacterium > Methylobacterium sp. Leaf361. The sequence goes on from NZ_LMPY01000079.1 coordinate 505, forward strand.
GCCCGGCGCCAAGGAAGACCTGAGCGACTGGGCCTGAGGGCAACGACTTCCCTCAGACATACTCAGCAATTGACCCCGAGACCGGTAGATATCCAACGTTCTCCACTGCCACAGCATAGATACGCCTTGACTAGGTATCGATGTTGCTGCGTGGGTCTCAGCCACATACGCAGGAGGCTTCATTGGACGACATTACATCAACCTCGGCTCCGGATCAGAGCAACCTCATCGAGCTCACGGCCGATATCGTGTCCGCTTACGTCTCGAAGAACTCTGTGCCTGTTTCCGAGATGCCGGCGCTTCTGTCCGCGATCCACGGCGCGCTGAACGGGTTGATCAGCCCTGTTGCCCAGGCCGAGGCTAAGATCGACCGCGCCACTCCGAGCCAGATCCGGAAGTCGATCACGCACGACGCGCTGATCAGCTTCGAAGACGGCCGGCCGTACAAGACCCTGAAGCGGCATCTGAAGGGAGTGGGTCTCACCCCGGACGAGTACCGGGCGAAGTGGGGTCTGCCGCGCGATTATCCGATGACCGCCCCGAGCTACTCCGAGATGCGCTCGGCCCTGGCGAAGAACACCGGCCTCGGCAACCTGCGCCGTAACGCGGCCGCAAAGGCTGCTGCCGCCGACGAGACGGTTGCAGTGGCACCTAAGGCCCGGGGCCGGAAGAAGGCCGCTGAGCCCGTGGCTGCACCGGCCGAAAAGCCTGCTCGCGGCCGCAAGACGAAGAAGGCTGCTGTCGCCGCGGAGTGAAGCTGCCTGGCGCGGGAGCGGTACGGAACCGCCGGCCCGCCCGCGGGTCTACCCAGCATCCCTGATGCGATCACCTTGAACCGCCCGGCTCCGGCCGCGGCGGTCTTTTCGTACCCGCTGGCGCGCGGCTTGCGATGGCTCGGCATTCCTCCCAGGGATCCACTTAGCCCCGCCGGTACCGCCGAGCGGGGCTTTTTCATGCGGCGGAGGTAGCATCACATCCTCGCGCGCGCTCCCCGCGGAGACATGCCGGTAACCATTCTGGCGCACTGCTGCGCTGCAACAGCGAGTGCCATGATGCCCAGTCGGCAACCCACCTTGCCCCGCCCCATGACGGCGGCACCCTCTAGCCTGGAAACGACGATCCTCGCAGATCGAACCTTGGGTTCCGGGGGATGGGATGCGCGTGCAGCTATGACTCGTGCGACCGAAGCAGCAGTCTGCCGACGCAGTGCGCCTGCGATGCGCCTGGCCGCATAGCCCTGGCGGACAGCTTCTCTCGCTGATCTGAGCTCGCCCGGTCAGCCGGCGCGGGCTTTTTCGTGCCTCGCACCCCCCGAACGGCTGATGTCGCGGCGCCCGCTACGCTGCTATCCCGTCAGCGAGACTCCACACCTTCAGCCCCGCTGGCCCAGCCGGACGGGGCTTTTTCATCGGCTCGCGCTGACCCAGGTGAGTGTGGACAAGGCGCCATTGTGCGAGGGTAGACCATCGCTAGCAGATTGCCTCGGGCGCTGGCGGCCGAGAGTGACGTGCGCTCCCGCCCACCAGCGGGGACTGGCATGTCACGCCTCTTCTTTGATTTTCACGATGGGCAGGCGTTCCTGCGCGATCCTATAGGCTTTGAATGCAGTGATCGTGAAGTGATAAGGAATGAGGCTGTGCGCGCTTTGTCGCTTATGGCCAAAGAAATCATTCCCGAGAAGGGCGAAACCCAAGCCTTTACGGTCATTGTTCGCAATGCCGCCAACGCAACTGTCTACACAGCGACCGTATCGTTCGCTGGCCTCTGGCTGGGAGAGCTCCCAATCCCTCCCAGCGAACAGGACCCGTTCGATTGAACCGGCGATCGGTGCCCCGCTGATCGCCCAGCCAAGTTGCGTCCCGGCAACAATCAGCGAACCGTCTGTGGCGCCTCGGGTTTGATCCACCGGGGCCCTGATTTCGGAGGCGTGAGTGTCGCGCTACTTCATCAGCACAGCCAACGGCCATGTGGTCGAGGACGACGAGGGCGTAGAGCTATCAAGCCGCGGGGCACTGCGTGCCATGCTTGGGAGAACGCTGACTGCGATCCTCCGCGATGAATGCGCGATCGATGGATCAACCGAGTGCAGCGCTCGAGCATATGACGAAGATGGCCGCCTGGTGATGCAGGCGCGGGCCAGTATCGACATCGAAGATCAGTAGGCGCTCGGCTCACACGCTGGTGAGATCAGGCGCTCTCCCGCCCAGTGAGCAGATCGGGGCGGGGCCGAGCGATCAGAACCACAGGGGGCAGATGGCGAAGGCGGGCGGAGGCTGAACGCCTACATTCCCTTCATCGAGTCGACGAGGCCGGGTTCCTCGGCCTCGGGGACGGTGCCGGCCGTCTGATCGTCGGTCGCGGAGTCTAGTACCTGCGGCTGCTCAGATGGGCCGCCGTCTTCGATAAGGCGTGTCTTGCTGGCGTTCTCGCGGACAGCGACGTCCTCTGTGGACGGTGGCTTGGCGCCGTTCTGTTCATCAGCCATCGAGACCTCCCAGAGCCGTCCGGATCCCAAGGCAGGATACGCTTCGGCCCGGCGCTGTCGAGAGTGAGACCTCCGGAACAGATCGCCTGCTGGAACGTCTAACTAGTACCCAAGCGTAGAGACGCCTATGCCCGCCCGGCCCAGTGCCGAGGCGGGTTTTTCGTCTTCGATGAACTAGGAATATCGCTTTGACCCGTTTCTCAGTTTCATATGCAGCTGGCAAGACTCAGATTACAACGTAAGCGCTGTTTGGGCGGCACCTTCCGGCAGACGGTGTGAAGGCGACATACGGAGCGGAATGGGAGCTCCGTCACATGTCAATGTCAGGGCGTATGGC
>NZ_LMPY01000080.1:0-3269 GCF_001424445.1 Methylobacterium sp. Leaf361
CGACGACATCCTCCGGCTTGTGCCGCTTCGTTCCCATCTGTCCGTCCTCGTCCTGGCCCGAAAGCCATACCTCAGGGCGGACCACTTCACTGGGGGCGGATCAGGGTAGCTTGCCAAGTAACGAGCGCGCTCCCACAAATCAATACCATGGCCGTTTGGCAGTGTCGAAGCGATAGCTTTCGCTTCATCATCGCTTTGCGCCGAGATCGTGCGGCTCTCCCCCACTCTCCCATCTGCGCGGAGGCTGAACACACGATACACCCGTGGCCCCGGATCAGGCTCATCGATAGTGGTTGGCGAACCTGACACGCTATAATCTGTCCAGTGCGGGCAGGACCACGTAGATGATCACTGCCAGGATTGCAGACGCCCACGCCAGCGGATCGGGGGTCAAGTGGCACCGGCGCGGGCGTCATCGGACAGTGCCGACGAGATCGATTTTTCACAATCTGGTTCACCGAGCATCCGGGAAAAACACGTAGATCCGAATATTGGCCAAGAATTATTTCAAATTTTCGTTAGATGTAATACGGCGATTATGTCGGAAACTATATTATTGACAATTAGTATTGACGCAATTGCAGCCCCTATTAAATGATCGAGCCGCTCTTGTCGTGAGATGTTTGAAATCGATGGTGATCGTCTGTCGCTTGGCTGAATCCTCGGCCGATTTCTACCAAGCTGGTCGATCTCCTGTGCGGTTTTGAGGTTGGGTTGCGTAGATAGCTTGATACTCCACCACAGGTTGCATACCCTCCGATTATGCGCATTACATCCACCGTTGTCCTAGGCTCTGTGTTGGCCTCAGTTGGGTCAGCCGTAGCCCTTGCCTCTGTGCTGTTTCCAGTGGAGCCAGCTCCCTTGGCCCCGGCGTGTACTGAAAGTGCCGGGACCGTATATTGCGCCAATGGTTTTGCGGGATTTCGTGGGCCCTCAGGGAACCTTTGGATTAGCAGAGGTCGCCGAGGGACCATGATCGTCAACATGAATGTCAATCAGCAGGATTAGCAACTATCCAAGACCAAGCAAGATCGTGGTAGTTCCACTAGTGATCTGGAGTGGTGAGCCCCCCTCAGCCGAAGTTGCCGAACGGCGGATGAACGGCTGCTTTGGCGAAGCGCTGGGCGCCATCCCGGTGGCCGGGTTGGGTCGGTAGGAGGCCGTCTGGTTTTCCAGCCGGCCTTCTCCGAAGCGGTCATTCCGCTTTCGGCCAACATCTGACGGGACGAATCGGTCGTTTGAACGTCTAAGATGGGTGGAAATGCGACTTTCTGCTTTTGGGCCGCAAACGCCAGAAGGCGGGCGGCTCTAAGCGTATTGCCACCTCTTCTGACAAGCACGAACACCAAGCCTCTACCCGGCGACAACCGTCGGCTTCGTCACGCTCGGCAGACCTTTAGGACGCTCGTCGCACGTTCCAGAACACAGACAGGTTCTTGACCACGTCCTGGAGATCGTCCCGATAGGCAGTTCGGCTGAGATACTGCCCAAGAGGCAGGTAGGGCACCTCCTGCATCGCCAGCGCTTGGATGTCGTGGGCGATCTTCCTGCGACCGTCCTCGTCCAGCGCCTCGATCCATGCCCCACGCATCGCCTCGATTTGCGGAAGATCGGGCCAGCCGAAGAAGCCCGTCTGCACGCCGCCGCAGCGCAGTACCTGCTCCACCGCTGGGTTCAGCATGTCGAAGCCGGACCAGTCGGTGCAGAAGATGTTCCAGCCGCCCTGGTCCGGAGGTGCCTTGTTGGCCCGGCGGGTGACCATGCTCCCCCAGTCCGAAACGGCGTGCTGCACGTCCATGCCGAGGCGCTGGAGCAGGTCGTTCATCACATCGCCCATCGCGGCCAGCCGCGGCAGGTCGCCCGCCGCTAACAGGACAACACGCTCCCCCTTGTACCCGGTCGCGATCAGATCCCGCTTCGACCGCTCCAGATCGCGCGGACGTGTAAGTGCGTCGAGGCCTACATCGGAGGCCATCGCCGTGTCAGGGGCGAACAGACCGACGCCGGTACGGATCAGGTTCGGATCCGTGCCGTTGATCGCGATCATGAAGTCCTCTTGCGAGAGTGCCTCCAGCAGCACGCGGCGAACCGCAGGCTTATCAAAGGGCGGGTGCAGATGGTTCATCACCCCGGTGCCCATCGTGCCCAGCCGGCCCGAGAGCGGCGTGACGATCCCGCGGTCGGCTCCCAGTGTCGGAAGCAGGTCGTTGATCGGGTTCTCCCACCAGTCGACCTCGCCGTTCTTGAGCGCGGCTGCGGCCGTGCTGGGATCGGGCATGGTCGTCCACTCGACCCGGTCGAAATGCACCCGCTTCGGCCCGGCAACTCCAGAGACCTCTCCGTCCGCACGTGGCACGTAGTCCGGGTTGCGGTCGTAGACGACGCGGGCGCCGATGATGCGCTCGCGGGCGTTGAACCGGAACGGGCCTGAACCGACGACCTCGGGAAGCTGCTGCTTGGGATCGAGGACAGCCAGCCGCTCGGGCAGGATCAGGAGCGCCGGGGGACCGAGCTTCGACAAGGTCGCCAGCATCAGACCGTAGGGCCGGTTGAGGCGGATGGTGAAGCTGCGATCGTCGAGGGCTTCCATCGCGTCGGTGCGTGCCAACAGCAATTGGCCCAGGTTGTCGCGAGGGGCCCACCGCCGGATCGAGGCGACGCAGTCGCGCCCGCGCACCGGCTCGCCGTCGTGGAACCTGAGACCCTCCCGCAGGCGGAAGGTCCAGCGCTTCCCGTCATCCTCCACCGTGTGGCCCTCGACCATCTGCGGCTGAGGCCGGAGATCGCCGTCGATCGCGAAGAGCTGGTCGAACACCAGCAGCGCGTGATTGCGCGTGACGTAGGCGCTCGTCGTGAGGGGGTCGAGGATCGTGACATCCGCCTGCGGCACGAAGCGCAGGGTCCGCTGGCGAGCGCCTTGCGCGAGCGCGGGTCGGGCGGGGAGGAACGAGGCAGCGCCTACCGCGGCAGCGGCCCCAAGAAACCTTCGACGCAGCATAGCCTGAGGCCTCGACAGATGCGTTGGAAGCGACCTGCCGTCCCAGCCGAGCAGGCGGTACTTCCCGTCGCGCACCTTATCATGCTGAAGCGGCTTTGGGCTGCACCACGTTCCTTTACGCCGAGTTTGAACATCGGTCGCTTTGTCTTGTGTGGATGGCTCCCGCATTGCAAGTGGCGAATTGAGCTTCTGACGCGTTGGTCGGGTGCAGTCTTGTGTCCGGCCTGTTGATGCAGTCGTTCATGTTGACCGCTGGCCCTGATGGTATCCG
>NZ_LMPY01000081.1:0-2969 GCF_001424445.1 Methylobacterium sp. Leaf361
GATCTGCTCCCACTGCGCGTCAGTCAGTTCAAAGCGTCGCATCAGGCCCACATGGGGCCGATCCCGCGGCCTGTGAACCCTTTGCAGAGACGCCCTAGCACGGCGCAGACCCGCTCGGCGGTTGAGGCGACCCGGCGCGACCTGCACATCTCGGGCTCGTCCTTCACGGTCGGCGCCGAGCGCTATGCCGCCGACGGCTCCCGCTGGAAGCGCGTGGCCTAACCCCTTCACCAGCTCCCCAGGTTGCATGCGGTTTCCTGGGTCGAGGGACGGTCGCGCCAGCGTGTGCTGTCCGCTGGCGCGGCCAACCCCTCTCAAGCCGAAGAGCAGCACACGGACACAGACAATGGCCAGCACCAAGCCCGACACCACCGTGAAGACCGACGTGCCGGTCATTGAGACCACGCCCGTCGACCATGGTGACGCTCACGGCGTCGGCAATGTAGAGCAGGCGCCGATCCGGCCCGACCTGCTGCACGAGACGGCCGAGGAGGTCGCAGCCCGTGACGCGGCGTGGCGGTCGGCAGGGGTGCGGTGAGAGCCCACTGCTACCGGCGTTCGTCATCCCGCATCGGCGGCCCTTTGCCCGCCTTGATGAACTTGCCGACGGCGATCCCCACCGGGATCGAGACCAGGAGCCAGCCTCTCACAAATCGAAGCACCTTACCCATGGCCCACTCCCTGGCTGCCGCCGGATCATCACACCACAACGCAGGGAGTGCCACTGCGACCATCGTCCCAGGAGGGTGCCCTGATGCGAGTCCCTGGGTCCTTCCTTTCGGCGCCTAGGCCCGAGGGTCCGCCCGAGCAAAGCTTCTGTCTAGGTGCAAAGTCCCAAAACCATGCAACGCGCAACATGCAACTCACGCAACATGGCAACAACTGAGACCAGAGCCGCCTTCGCCCGCCGTCACGGTGTGAACCGTTCGACGGTCGGCCGTTGGGAAGCCAAGGGCAGCATCGTGCTGACGGTCGATGGTCTCGTGAACGTCGAGGCGTCGGAGCAGTTGCTTGGCGGCCGGGCGGAAACCTACCGCGGCGGCAAGGCCAAGGGGCCAAGCGCTCAAAAGGCTCGCCAGACTTTCTCCCCGGATCTGGGGAATAGCCCGGCTCAAGATCCGCTGGCGCTCGCGCACGCCGGCCTCGCCGAGGTGATCCGCGCGATCGGCCCCTACGCCGCCCGGATGGCGCTGGAGTTCGGCGCGCCGCTGGAGGTGGCCTATGGGCTCGACCAGGCCGTTGCCGTCGAGGCGGATGGCATCGCTGCCCGGTTCCTCGCCCAGCACGGTCACCCCGACACCGCCAGCGGCTACGGCGCGCTGGATAGCTTAGGCCTCGACTTCGCGGAGGCAGACTGGGTTGCTCTCGCTGCCGCGCGCGGCGTGCCGCTCGACCTCGACGCGCTCGATGCGTGGTTCACCGGCACGGACTATTGGCGCGAGCCCGCGAAAGCAGCCGCATGACCGATCAGCTGCCTTCTCAGCTCATCCCCTCCAACGACCCGCCGCGCATCGGCGAGATCCGAACCCTGCTCGGCGTGCAGCTGCGCTGGGACGGCAGCAAGTGGCAGAAGGTGATCCCCTATGGCCGATGAAACCCTACGGATGCAGGCCGAGGTGGTCGATCGGTTCTCCGGTCCGCTGAAGGCGCTGAGGGCGCAGCTGCTCGATACCAGCCGTCAGGGCGCTTCTCATGGCGAGACGCTGGCGAAAGGCCTCGGCAAGGTCGAGGGCGCGGCCAGATCAGCCGGCCAGGCCGCGCAGACCGTTCTTAACCCTGCATTGGCTATGGTTGGCGTCACCAGCCTCGGCACGGGCGTGGCGGTGGCCGGCGTCGTGAACGCGCTGAACAACTTGGGTGGCAGCTTGTCGAGCCTCGGGCAGCTCGGCCGCGAGACCGGCATGGCTGCGGACCAGCTGCGGGTGTTCCAATCCGTGGCTGGCAAGTTCGGGGTGTCGGGCGACGCCTCATCTGCTGCGGCGAAGACCTTTTCTCAGAACATGCGCGACATTCGCCGCGGCGTCGGCGAGACGATGGGCTTCCTGCAGTCGCAGAACCAAGTGGTTGCTCAGTTCGCCATCAAGCTCAAGGGCTCGAAGAACAACGACGAAGCCTTGAAGATGGCTGAGGAATTCATGGAGCAGATCCCCAACGCGGTGGATCGGGGGCGCTTCGCCGAGAAGCTGTTCGGCAACATGGACCTGGGCCGGCTGGGCGATAAGCACCTGGGCGCGATCCGAGACCTGAATGCCAAAACTGCGGAGAAGCTTGGGCCGCTCGATCCGAAGACCGTAGAGAGCGCCGAGAAGTACGAGCGCGCTTTGGGCAATCTGCGCTCCTCGATGTCGAAGATCGGCCTCTCGATCGCGTCCGAGCTTATGGTGCCTGCCGAGCGGTTCACGTCGTGGATCGACGACATCGCTTCCGGCAAGCGGAAGGATCTGATCGACGGCGTGCGGAAGGGCATGCACGACATCGGCGACGAGCTGGGCAAGATCGACTGGAAGGCCGCCGGCCAGAGCGCCGAGCAGATGCTCACGAGCACGACGATGCTGGTGAAGCCGCTGGCCGAGAGCGTGAAGGAGATCGCGGCAGCGGTCAGAAGCTTCAACGAGGGTCGGCCGGCCGAGGCCCTGCGCCATCTTGATGGCGGCAGCGGTCCGCTCGCCCGCCGGCTGGCCCCCATGATGGGTGATGACGAGATCAACGCACAGGAGAACGTCGATCGACTCCGGAAGCTGCGGGATGTGTCGAAGGATGCCTCGCAGCATCTCATCGGCCGCACGCAGCAGCGCATGGGCCTGCTCGACACGCCGGAGGTAGCGGAGAAGAAGCTTGCTGACGCCGAGGCGGAGTTGAGCCGTCTCAAAGTGGCCTGCCCCCATGCGGTGGCCCAGGTTCGAAGTTAGTGCATCGTCGGTCGCGTGACGATGGCTGGGCGAGCGAGCGGCGCTGAAGTGCTCGGTTCC
>NZ_LMPY01000082.1:0-2800 GCF_001424445.1 Methylobacterium sp. Leaf361
GGCCATCCCATCCTCCTCAGGCTCCAAACCAGAGGACAGAATCACAACCCGCTCGCCACCGCTACCCAGCGTGAGTCCTGCTCAACGAGACTTGGTATAAGATTGAACGACTCGGCAGGGTAGGCTCGGCTCACAGCCTGGTGAGATCGGACGCTCCCCCGGCCCCGTGAGCAGATAGGGGCGGGGCCGAGCGGGCAGAAGCACGGGCGACAGATGGCGAGGGCGGATTGAGACCTCCGGAACAGATCGCCTGCTGGAACGTCTACCTCGTACCCAAGCGTAGAGACACCTATGCCCGCCCGGCCCAGTGCCGAGGCGGGTTTTTCGTCTTCGATGAACTAGGAATATCGCATTGACACGTTTTTCGGTTTCATATGCAGCTGGCAAGGCTGAGATTACAACAAAACATGAGACCAATAGATCTGCCATGGAAGAAGCCCGCGAATACCTTCGTAAAGGCTACCATGATGTTTTTCTGGTAGATCTAGGAACTGGAAGACGCAGCAATGCAGGAGATATCAAGAGAAAATTGGACCGTGTCGACGAATTTTATCGCGATAGCTGGTCGAGATAGGGGTTGGGATCCGAAGCAGCCGATAGCAAGTATGGTGCGTTGATCTCCCGCGACATCGTGCAGGATCACGGGTGGGATATGGCGAAGATGGGATGAGGTTGCTGGTACGGCTCGCGCGCCACACCCCGCTGACGTATGTTTAGCCTCAACAGGAGCAGAGTTCGCCGATGGCTGAAACGATCGTCATCCGACTGTTCTCGGTCAAGATAGGCGACCTTGGCATAGCCGACGAAACGGTTCCGTTCTTCGGGATCGGAGCAGCCTGCGATATGGCGGCGGAGCGACTTGAGGCCTATTCGGATGGCAAGGGCCGGTTGGATGNTAGCCGACGAAACGGTTCCGTTCTTCGGGATCGGAGCAGCCTGCGATATGGCGGCGGAGCGACTTGAGGCCTATTCGGATGGCAAGGGCCGGTTGGATGAGACCAAGCCGTCGCACGTTCAAGCGGTAGGTGGGGATGGAACCATCCTCGCGGAGTACAAACTGACGCCCAAGGGGGTTGTCAGGGTCGCCAAGCCTACGACTGAGGGCAGCCGAACCTGAAGCTCGACGAGAGCGAGGGCGGCGAGGGCTGTGCGCATGGCGGCAGGATAGCCGCAATCTGGGCGGCGCGAGGCAAGTTACAATTTTGTAGGATCGTCCAGACCGCTGGTGTTGCTGACGCCAGACGCGAGCGGCAGCGATACCAGATTTTTTTCCTTTTGTCAAGTGAGTGGAATTGCCTCTTGACGAGCGAATCGGCGCTGGAAATATGAGCTATTAAAATCCCCAAAGGGCATAGCCTTTGGGGATTTCCAAGAAAACTCGTTTTGTGATGGGCAGTTACGTCGAGAGCGCACCTACGTCAACTTCGCGAGGGGCCATGTATGCCGGACGAACTGCTGGGCCGCGCACGACCAGTCGGTTCGACTTGGCGCCCAAGCCTGAGCGTCGATCTCCTCGTGGGAAGCGGCTTGCAAGTGCGCTGGGGCGGCTCGCCCATTTTCTGCGGACCAGCGTCGGCCTCTCACACGTGAGTGCAACTAAAACCAGAACGCCGGAGCCTCCAGCGGTCAGCACCTTAACAAATGATATGATGTTCAGTGATTACAACGCGCGCAAAGCTGCACAGGTCATCGCATTCTTCGCCATGCGTTGTGCCGGCCGCAGCATGCACGTCGTGAAGGCGGCCAAGCTGGTATATTTGGCCGACCGTGAAAGCATCAAGGAGTTCGGCTTTCCGATACTGGATGAATCTCGTGTTTCCATGAAGCATGGGCCAGTAAATTCAACAACATATGCGCACATCAATGGCGAATATGATTTGGCCGCTTGTGGGTGGTCGGATTTTGTTCGCGACAGGGCGGATCATCAAATATCTGCAAATACTTCTGTCGGCGAAGACGACCTTGATGAGCTAAGCGATGCAGATATTGACTGCCTGAATACCGTCTGGAAACGCTTCGGTCACATGACTGAATGGGAGCTGCGCGATTGGACACATGATAGGCGCAACGTTCCCGAGTGGGAGAACCCTGGCAACACGTCGATCCCAATCCCGCTTGAACGCATAATGACTGCCGTCGGTATTGAAAATTCCGACGAACAGGCAGAGGTTATCCGGGACCATCAACGAATCGCGAGGGTGTTCGGGTCCCTCAAGCGCTGACGATTGTGCCTGGCCCCATTCTGTCCCGCGGAACGCTATTCATGGAGTCGGGCACGGCAAAGGAGCCGGGCAAGGCCCATTTGTTTGTCGTCTGCACAGATCCGTGCGCCAACGGTCTTCAAATAATTGTGCCCATCACCAGCTATACTAATGATCTTTGCGATCAGACTTGTTTGCTAGCCCCTCACGAACACAGATTCCTAAAGCATAAATCTTACATTTTTTACAGAAAATCGAGAATTGAGCCTGCTACATCTCTCATCACAGGGATTTTAACCGGCGCCTTCCGGAGAGACGAAGACCTAAACACTCAGACATTCTTGAGAGTAAGGAACGGTATTTGCAGATCTCCTCAGACACCGAGGAGGATTAAGGCCTATTTCGGTTGCGAAATTATATCTGCTGCGGTTCCCATAACCGCCGAATCGGCCTGATCACAAGCTTTCAACTCTTCAGCCAGCCGATCGCAGGCTGCTGCAACTGGCCTGCCCCCATGCGGTGGCCCAGGTTCGAAGTTAGTGCATCGTCGGTCGCGTGACGATGGCTGGGCGAGCGAGCGGCGCTGAAGTGCTCGGTTC
>NZ_LMPY01000083.1:0-2666 GCF_001424445.1 Methylobacterium sp. Leaf361
GAGTGGGTCATGGCCAAGGCGCAGTTCGGAGTGGGTCATGGCCAAGGCGCAGTTCGCCGTCATCTTCGGCGAGCGCTTCACCCGGGCCATGGCGGCCTGATGTTCAACCCGCCGCCCGCACACGGAATTCCTGACAGTCCCGGCCGCTACAAGAAAATCAGTACAACCGACCCGGACGCGACGATGGCCACCTGGAGTTGGAGTTGACCCGGTCTCGTGGAGCCCTTCAGACTTTCCGCACGAGGTGCGCTCCATGCCTCATACACGCCCGCCCTACGCCCCCGAGTTCCGCCGCCAGATGGTCGAATTGGTCCGTGCCGGACGCGACCCGGCCGATCTCGCCCGCGAGTTCGAGACCTCCGCCCAGGCCATCCGCAACTGGGTCGCTCAAGCCGACCGCGGTGAGAGCCGTGGCGCCTCCAAGAATGACGTCCTGACGCTCGCCGAGCGGGAGGAACTGGCCCGTCTACGCCGCGAGGTGCGGCAGCTTCGGTTGGAGCGCGACATCCTCTCAAAAGCCGCGGCCTGGTTCGCACGGGAGAGCGGCACGGTGCCGTCGGGCTCTTCCAGTTCATGAGCGCGAACCAGGCCGTCTTCCCCATTGCGGCCACGGCACGCGTGCTCGGCGTGTCGAAGGCCGGCTATCACGCTTGGCGGCAGCGCGCGCCCTCCGTCCGTGCCGTGGCGGATGCCGCGTTGTTGAAGCAGATCCGCACCGCTCACACTGGGTCGGGCGAGATCTACGGTGCGCCGCGCGCGCACGCTACGCTGGCAGCACAGGGCGCACGACACGGACGCAAGCGCATTGCGCGGCTGATGCGCGAGGCGGGCCTTGTCGGCGTCAGCCGCCGGCGCGGAGGCGTCGTGACCACGCGACGCGACCGGGAGGCTCGCCCCGCGCCCGATCTCGTGGACCGCAACTTCTCGGCCAAGGCCCCCAACCAGCTCTGGGTAGTTGACATTACCTTCGTGCCGACCGCCGCGGGCTTCCTCTACCTCGCCGTGGTGGTTGACGCCTGGAGCCGGCGCGTCGTGGGCTGGTCGATGGCCAGCCACCTGCGGACCGAACTCGTGCTCGACGCACTGGAAATGGCCATCATGCAGCGCCGGCCGCGCGATGTGATCCACCACTCCGACAGTCAGAAGATCGTTGCCAGCCTCCTGGCGGCCTGATCCGCACAGCGATGGACCGTCAGTTAAGCTGGCGCCGCAGGGTGTCCCGGTGTGGCCTGACCCGCACTCCGATCGACCGGTCGTGTCTTTCCCCGGACCTGTCGGCCGCCCGGGAACACCCTGCGGTGAGGTTTTGCCTCGCCGATGCATGTGACACGAGAAGGGCCTGACCGTCTGGTCTTGTGACTGTCCTGTCCGCGCATCCGGTCGTGGTGAAGCCATCAGGCTCGATCGCCAGGAGGATGGGATGAGTTCCGAGGAAGCTCACGAGCGTTACGTCATCGGCGGTGTCGACACCCACAAAGATCTGCATGTCGCTGCGGTCGTCGATGACCGGGATCGGGTTCTGGCGACCGCCAGCTTCGCCGCGACTCGCCAGGGCTATCGGCAGATGCTGACTTGGATGCGTTCCTTCGGCTCGCTGCACCGCGTCGGGGTCGAATCGACCGGCAGCTATGGTGCCGGCTTGCTCCGCTTCCTCCAGTGGGCCGGGATCGAGGTGCTGGAGGTGACCGCCCCTGACACCCAAGACCGTCGCCGGCGGGGCAAGAACGACGACTTCGACGCACAGAGCGCGGCGCACGCGGCCTTCGCCGGCACTCGTACCGTCACGCCGCGCACCCGCGACGGCATGGTCGCGTCGCTGCGCGTCCTGAGCGCGTGCCGGAAGACGGCGGTCGCGGCCCGGCGCATCGCCCTGCAGATGATCCACAACACCATCGTGTGCGCCCCCGACGCCCTGCGCGAGACGCTGCGCCGGATGACCCGGATGCAGCTCGTGCGGACCCTGGTGGCGTGGCGGCCTGATCTGAGCGCCTACCGCGACGTCGAGGCCGCCTACCGTATCGGCCTGAAGTCCCTGGCGCGGCGCTATCTGGAACTGCACGACGAGATCGCCGATCTCGATGCCATGATCGGCGCCATCGTCGACGAGCTTGCACCGGACCTCGTGGCCCGCAACTCCATCGGCAGAAATGGCGCCGCTCAGCTTCTCCTGAAGGGCGGCGACAATCCCGAGCGCTTGCGCTCAGAGGCGGGCTTCGCGGCGCTTTGTGGCGTGAGCCCCGTGCCGGCCTCATCGGGCAAGACGGTGCGCCATCGCCTCAACCGAGGCGGTGATCGCGCGGCCAACAGCGCATTGCACATCATCGCCATCGGGCGACTACGAACCGATGAGCGGACCAAGGCGTATGTGGCCCGCCGCATCGCAGAAGGCCACTCCAAGCTGGAAGCGATCCGCTGCCTGAAGCGCTACATCGCCCGTGAGGTGTTCACACTCATCACCCGGAGCCGGCAGGCGATCAACCAGACCCGCAACGCGGCTTGACACACAGAAGGGCGTCCAGGGATCGCAATACACGTCGCTGGCCTTCGGCGGTCGCTGCCGCGAAGCGGGCGTGTGGCCCTCCATGGGCTCGGTGGGCGACGCCTACGACTGTGAGAAGGTGCGTGCAGCCTGGGAGGCCTGACCCGTGCTTACGATTGACCGCGTG
>NZ_LMPY01000084.1:0-2602 GCF_001424445.1 Methylobacterium sp. Leaf361
GGAACCGAGCACTTCAGCGCCGCTCGCTCGCCCAGCCATCGTCACGCGACCGACGATGCACTAACTTCGAACCTGGGCCACCGCATGGGGGCAGGCCAGTCCGCGGGTGCGATTATCGCAGCATCGTACGCTCCATAAACTTGCTGGCCGGCCGCTCGGCTGACCAACTCTTCGTCGTCCTGTCCGGTCATGGCCTCTACGTGCTCGCGAAGGGATCGGTGTTCCTTCCATCGGATTACGGGATCGACGGCATCAAGCCCAACGTCTGGCTCGATGAGTACCTTCGCTATTTCCTGAGCTGGAGCTTCCGGCGTCAGTACGTCATCTACAACGCCTGCAAGGAACCCATTGCGACGATCGGCCAAGTCTCGCCGGTGACACCCCAGGGGCCCCAGCAAGCCCCGGAAACGTACAACGTCGTCGCCAGCAACGCGCTCACGGTATGCCACGCCGCGGCACCGGACGAGAAGGCGTGGGCCGGTGCGCCCGGGGAGACGCTTGTGTCGTTCCTCTGCAGGGCACTCGACCTTGAACGCCTCGGCACCATGGAGCCGGCCGATCCGCTGCAATCCGCCGTCATCTACGATTGGGATACCGGGGCACGTGAAATCGACCTCAAGGAGGTGTTCGACCTCGCCGTCGGACCGAGCTACGCGCTCAGGGCGCTAGCGGCCGGGAACCGGCAGACGCCTTTCTGTCAACGTTTTGAGATGGCCGAACGAACCGGGCGGTCTCCGATCTTCGATCTCCCGCAGGACACCTATCTCCGCGTCGTCGTCAAAACGAATCCGCTCCAGGCCAAACAGGCCGTCACGGAACTGGTCCTCCGCTCTCCCGAGCCGACGCGGCAACTCCTGCTACCTCGCATCGACAAGCCGATCAGTCTCCCGATGCGCTGTCTCGGTCCGGTCGGTGCGACCGTTTGGACCTCGTTCCGGGCGGATCCCGCGAGCGTGTGGCGCAAGCGGCGGTCGCCGGCCCCGACCGAACTCGTTGGCGACAGCGTCGAGATAACGTTGGAGCTCGAACGGGCGGTTCCCGCTCAGCCCGACACCGGCCCGTCGATGGTCGCTTTGCCCGGGGCCGTCCAGCCAAGCAGCTCCCCCTTCGGCGGCATCACGCTCGACGCCTTCAACATCCGAGCGAGCGGCCCTGCCGGCGCGCCGTGCTCCTTGCCAGATCTCGCCTACGAGTCCGTCCTGTCCGGGCCGTTCGCCCCATCCCCACCGCAGGCGGGGGTCCTTGTCGAGGAGCACACGTTCGGGCCTGACATCCGCTTCGACCCGCTCGTTCCCGGTGCTGCTCTTGCTGCGCGGGGCTACGCCCTGGATTGGCTTCGTGCGCTCCGGTCCACTCACTGGGGCGAGGATCTCGAGATCCATCTCTCCCCGATCGGCGACGACTTCGATCGTCCCGCCACAAACTTTCGATTTGTCCTGCCGCCGGGCGGAGTACGGCCGCTCGGAGGATACTTGACCGAAGTTCCGACCGTGTCGATTGAGCGTGTCGGATCCTCTGACGCAGCGCGTATCCTGTCGCTCAATGAAATCGAGCGCCATCCGACCGAGTACCTAGAAGCAGGCTTCTACCGCGTGAGGGTTGACCTTCCTTGGGGAGACTGGGTCCGCATCGTCGATGTGGGACTTTCGGAAGGTGTCACCGAGTTCGCTTTGCCAGACCGGATCGGCTTGGAGCCGCTTCGCAACGTGGCGGCCTTCGGGGCCGTAACCGAGCGCGCTCGGTTGTGGGGGTGCGCGGCGAAGGCGGCGTACTCCGACGTAGTTGTGAAGTCGGAGGGGCATCGCTTCGCCATCCTAGGTGTCGGCATCGACCTCCTTCTACGCAAGGAAGCGGGCGGCGTTCGGATCGAGCCGCGCTCCGACACAGCGGTACCCGAGTGGGACACGGCGTTTTCCACCGGTCGCGCGAGCGCGATCGAGACACCGCGCATTCGCGAACTGCTCAGTGCCGGCGCCACTGCAGCCTTTCGAACCCCGGAAGAGCGAGACCTTATGCTGCTCGCATGCGCCTACGCAGCGTTCGGTCGAAACGAAGGTGGCGTCGCTCTGGAGGCCCTCGACGGAATGCGAGGCGTTCTGCGTGAGGGACCCGATGCGCGCCTCCTGAGGTTCGCGACCGGCGCGAGCATTGAGGAGAGTGTCCTCCAAGATGGCGCTGACAGCTCGCTCGTGCCGCTTCTGCGCTGGGGGGTACCCGTCCTGCAGACCACCTTGGGTGCCCACGGCCGCGAAGTACCGGAGTGGACACGGCACCTGACATTCGGCTCGGCCTGGACGACGGTCGACGAGGAGGGCATTGAGGCGCTCACGCTCGCCGATCAAAAAGCCGGCCGATCGCGCGTGTGGACGCAGGCCGTCGACTTGGATGAGGCCCGTGCGGTCTCCGGCATCCGCTCTCGTCCGACCCGTGCCTCGACGTTCGTGGGAACTGCCCTCCGCTCCGGCTCAGCCGTCGCGTACGCCTCGGCGTTCGAGGCGCTACTCCGCGGCGTCGACATCCTCGCCGACGCGGTGAAGGTGACGCTCGGCCCGAAGGGCCGCAACGTCGTGATCGAGAAGAGCTTCGGCGCCCCGCGCATCAC
>NZ_LMPY01000085.1:0-2580 GCF_001424445.1 Methylobacterium sp. Leaf361
GGAGCGCCAAACCCTTCGTCTGGACCAAGCCGGCTACCGACATCCTCGCCGCCGTCAGCCGATCCCCTGAACCATCTGTCTGAGTCAGTGCACTAGGAAGAGGTAGCGGGTTAAGGCAGACACGGGACATCCACGATTAGCTTCATCGCTGTTATCGACCGTGAGATAGGCCGGATTGGGCTTTAATCGGTCGGTTGGCGAGCGGCTTTCAGATCCTGCTGGATTTATGTCGCCGCTCGTGTTCCCGGAACAACATTTTGAATATCGATTTTTGATTTGCCATTTGCGCGGCCCTAGAGGGGCCGCCAGTGGCCGGGGCGGTTCCAGACTAGCCGACACCTTGCTTCTCAGGGTTTCGCGCCTGTCCTCGACCTTCCTGTGTGGCCAGCAGGGCGTTTGGCTGGCTTTCAACCGCCTCTGTCTTCGCCGCCCGGTCGTCCAAGCTGGCAAAACGCTTGAGTATGCTCATCCGGGGGGCGGGTGGGCGCCCATCCTTCGGTGGCTGTTCCGCAAACACCCAAGACGGATCAGCCATGATCGGCGGGAGCGACGCGGTTTGATTGGGGGTGGGTAGACCGCCCGCGTTGACGGGCTGCGCTCCAAGCGGCTCAGCGGCCGGATCGTCGGCTGACTTTCTATCGCGCGGCATCGCCTGCTCCTTGGCGGATTGCTCCAGGGGAGATTGTCGCACGAAATTCGGGCTGCATCTCGATCAGGCCGCTCCCCGAGCCACATCGTAGGCCTGATCGAGCTGCGTGCCGGACAGCCCCATTCCAATCAGACGGTTGAGGGTGCCCCGAAAGGCTTCCACCGCCTCCTCATGATGGGGCGATGTCGGCGCCTCTGACGCGGCACGATCCTCACGAAGCGCGCGGCTGAACCCGCTCTCCCTGGCGCTTCGCGGCCCGACGAGCTGCCGTGTCCAGCCATGAGCTTTCATCCCGGCGGCCACGCGGCGCGGGGTCCGACCCTGGTAGCGCTCCCGCGGATCGAGGCCCAGGCGGTCGTACACCTCGCGGCTGAATAGCCACTCGACGCCCTTGGTCTCGTCGCGGTGACCTCGGAGGCGGCCGAGCGCCACGGGCCATGTGCGGTGATCCTTCGGGTCGGCGGCGCGGGTGCTCCTCGCCTGAAGGGTTTCAACGAATGAGGCATGGGGCGCAGAATTGTTAGCCCCGGTATTTTCGCTGGGCACGATGCCACTCCAATTTTCAGGCCGAAGGGTTCGAAATCGGGAAGTCAAACTTTCCGGCAATCCGCGGAGATAGTTTTGCGCTAGTGCGCTGATTGCCGGATGCCCAATAATATAATCGGATCTAAGGCGGCATATCGACCTTCTTGGGAGTAAATCAAATCGCCCTGGAAGTGTGCGCTAGATATGCGCGCGTCAGATCCCCCTATAACCCCCAGCGCAACTGACGCAGCGCGCCTGGAAGGCGGCTGGCAGTCGCGAATGCGCTAGTGCGTCGGAGGTCCATTCGAGAGCACTGGCGCACAACTGACGCAACTGGCGCTGCGTCAGTTGCGTCAGTGCCTTTTTCGATGCTCCCACCATATGACTGGCGCAACTGACGCAATTCACTTTTAAGAGCCGACCGGGGCGTTGGGTCCGATCACCAATCCGCGTCGCTTGTGGCGGTTTGGATTGGTGATCTGTGCATCCTCAACGAGGCCGCGGGACAGAAAGCCCGCGAGGATCGGTTCTGCGAGCGCGTCGCAGTCACGTGTGGTTCTGCTGGTTACGCCGCGGATAATGTCCGCCAGCGCACTGACCGCCGCAGGAATGCCAGACGATTTCGCACCATGTTTGGTGACATAGAACGCGCGGCCGGCGTTCTGCGCTTCCCGCACCTTGGCGAGGAAATCGGCTTCGATGCGCGCAACATGCGCAGGGTCCAGTGCGCCGGAAGTAGCCATTCCCATGGGTGGCGGTTTGAAGCGCGTTACAGCTTGGACGCTTTCGCCATTCGGATAGTCGGGTGGCGCAGCATTTGGCAAAATCACACTTTCAAGATTTAGCCAATCGGTCTCGCCTGCTGGCGGTGCCAGATTAAGCTTTAGATCCGTGACACGAAGCACACGCCACCGCTCTGACGGCATGATCCCGAAAGCTGCCGCATCACGCACATCCATGACATCTATCGTGTAGGCTGCGCGGGCATGGTTGACGATTGCGGACGCTCCACCCACAGCTTCTGCGCTCCCATCCCCGCCCTTCTTGAAGTGGTGGATAATGAGCAGGGAAAAATTGCCCTGAACTGCTAGCGCCTTCACCTGTGCCATCAGGCTTGCGATCAGGCCATTGTCGTTCAGACCCACCGGTATGAGGGGCGCGAGCGGGTCGAGGATAACGACATCGGCTCGTGCCGCTTCAATGTACTGCTGTAGCGCGGCCAATCCGCCTGGATTGATCGTCGGCGCTCTGTCGGCGCCGGTCGTCAGCGTAAGGCGGACGGTATCGACGCCGAGCACCTGTATGTTGGCTAGTGCAGTGACGCGGACGGAGGATTCACGCGGGCGGTGAGGCGTGCGAGGCTGGGCGATGGCTCAGACGGTATGCGTACTCCTCGATGCGACCGA
>NZ_LMPY01000086.1:0-2551 GCF_001424445.1 Methylobacterium sp. Leaf361
CATCCGACACCTTCCCCGCTCAGCATGAGCGTATCAGAGGTGTCCGCGATGCCGAGGGAGGATCAATCTCGCCGTGCACCGGTGGGGCGGTCGGATCGGATGACATAGCCTTACCCATAGGCCAACGCCTATGCCTTCGTGAGCTATGCCGCCTGTCCGGTCAAAACGGGGTGCGGTTCACTGGATCGCGCGACGGACTGCCCCCATCGTGGTGGCGCTTCCATGAAGAACCTAGCCCATAGCGCATCCCTCGCCGCATGGTGGTCAACCGCACCACCACATCGCGGGATCATACACCTAGAATGACGATGTTCGAAGCCTCATTCGGAGACGGATGGACCATGACCAGACCACAGCTTACGCCGCCGGCTGGCGTTCTCGTCTCCCGTATCAGCCGAGTCAGCGTCGCCCGCCTGCCGCCAACCCTGCTCACGCAACTCGTGGGTCATGCGGGGGCTGCCATAGGGCTCGTGCGAGAGCGTGAAGCCGAGGAAGGATCATGCGCGAGGGCGTCTACCGCGCACGAACGAAGCGCCGCCCCCCTCGCGGACGCGCTGATAGTGGAGCGCGAAAAAGTCTGTTGCGAGGCATCAATGACCTTTCGTACAAGCGCGCCCTAGCGGGAAACCTTCCCATTTAATATCAGGCCAGCAGGTAACTAGCATGATCTCGCCTACGAAGCCCCGGCGCGTTGTATTTCTTGGTTTCAGAAGAGGAGGCAGTTCGATCGTTTTTCAATCGATCCAGCATATTTTTAACAATTCTGGCTATCGTGTTCACGACCTCGTGGCTGAAAAGTATATTGGACACGACGGTCGTGCGCCAACCGCGGCTGATCTCGAAAATGCGCTGGCGGAGAACGACGTCGTTGGCTGCTTCCGGGAGCCGCCGCCTGCCGACGCGGATCTCTCAGAATTTGACGTAAAGTACATTCTCTTGGTCCGAGATCCGAGAGATTGCGATTATAGCTGGTGGTACGCGAGGAATATTCACAAGCCCGATTTTAAATCGTACGACAATATTGACGATTACTTCCGCGGAGAAAATTTTTATCAATTTGAGGGTCTTGTCGACTACGCAGAGCGAAAATCTGCCAAGATTTTTAAATACGAAGAGGCATTCTTAAATCCAACCAAATTCATTCACGATATAATCTCCGAGACAGGCTTCAGTTATGATGTAGGCGCCTTTGACGTTGCCAACATATTTATGGCGATGTCGAATCTAGGAGGCAGTATTAAGAGCCACAATAGGTCCGGGCTTCCGTTCCAGGCGGTCAACATTCTGCCCGAGAAATCGCTCGAAATTTTGAATAATAAATACGGGAGACTACTTCAACGACTGGGATACAGCATTGAAAAAGATGCATCTCTAGATTCTTGTGTTGCCTCTCGGTTTGAGATAGATAGCCTTAAGAGGACCATTAAAGTTCTCATGGATCAAAATCATTTCAGAGCTCAAGAGACTAGCGAAGCATTCCGTGCGGCCAGCGATGCAAATCAGAAATACATTGAAGCAATGGACATTCTCAGAGTGCTTTCGGATCGGGTCTCAGATCTTATGAAAACTGTAAATGATCTTTCAACTGAGAATCATTACCGCATCGGACATTTGAGAAATTTGGATGAAGAGGTAGTTCAGATTAAAAATTTAATTAATGATTTCGACTCGCATAGATCAAACTCATCGTGATATGAAGTCGTGTGACACTCATTAAAGGTCCGCGATAATAGCTTGGGCGGGCCGTCGGATTGTCTGAAACGCAACCATTCCCGATTGTGGCTGCGAATTTTCAGACCGGCGGCGCTCAGGTCTAAGCTGGCTTCTCCGATTGCTGCAGAAGGCATCGAACATGATACGCTTGGTCCCGACCCGGTCTGCTCACGGATTGGAGGGAGCGCCCGATCTCACCAGCGAGTGAGCCGCGCTTATACGGAACACGGCTTGGGGAAAGAAGGAACGGCAGCGGTTACCGAGCGGTATTGAATCGGAGCCGGCGAACGTTCATCGCTGTGATTAATCCATCCGGATTTTCGGCACAGCTCGGGATGATGGATCCAGCGCGGGTTTCCTGAGAGCTACGCGGGAGATTGGGTGACGACGGTGTGTTGAAGGCGGCATATCGAGGCGGCTGTCGAGCCCGCCAGAACCTCTCAGCAAGGGCGATACGCCACGGAGACACCTACCAACGTCGTCCGACTTCGTCATCCCGAAGACCTCGACGATCCCCTGAACGAGGTGCTGCCTAGCGGCGCCCGCCGCCTGCTCGCCCAAGCTGTCGAGATGGAGGCGGACGCGTTTGTGAGCGCGATGCAGGATCTGCGGCTGCCGGACGGACGCGCGTAGCTGGTGCGGCACGGTCACGGAGATCGCGGCCGGCGACGGCGCTCTCGGCTTCTGGCGGGCGCTGGACGAGGTCTTCCCCGGCACCGCTCACCAGCAGTGTTGGGTCTACAAGGCAGCCAACGTGCTCGACAAGGTGCCGAAGTCCATCCCGCCGGCGATGAAGGCGGACCTGCGCGAGATCCACGGCGCGCCGACCCGGGCGGCG
>NZ_LMPY01000086.1:2597-4767 GCF_001424445.1 Methylobacterium sp. Leaf361
AGTGCGGCATCGGACCGTGCGGACCAAAGGGGCGCTCTCGGCCACGACCGCCAAGCTGATGGTGTTCAAGCTGGTGATGGCGGCGTCGAAAACCTGGCGCCGGCTGAAGGGCGAAAACCAGTTGCCGAAGGTCGTGGCCGGCGTCATCTTCCGCGACGGGGCCGAGGCCGCCGCGAGCCCAGATCACCGCGCCGCCTAACCGTCGCCGTCACCAAAAATCCTGCATAGCTCGTTTCCTGACCTCGGATATCCCATGAAGCTGCGCCTGCCCAAATTCTTCGACAAGCGCCCGCCGCTCGTCCACGGCCCGCTTCCCGGCTTCGATCCGATCTATTATCTCTTCTGGTATCCAGATGTGCGCGCAGCTGGTCTGGACCCGTTGAGTCACTACCTCCTCGCCGGCTGGAAAGAGGGCCGTGATCCGAGCGCGGGATTCAGCACAAGAGGCTATCTCGCCGCAAATCCTGACGTCGCGGCAATAGGATATAACCCGTTGCTGCATTTCCTGAATGTCGGCTTTTCGGAAGGGCGTGTCGGCTACATCAAGAATCCCGTGGCGGCGGCCCCGCGCCCCAATTCCACCGTCGCGCCGATGAAGCTTCTGTCTGGGCCGAGTTCAAAGCCGACCGGCGGACCACTACAAGGTTACGTCGACGCGATTACGCACACATACGTCCGTGGCTGGGCGTTGCCACTCCGCTCGTCACAAGCGCCGGCGGAGATTCATATCTTCGTCGATGATACAGTTGTTGGTCGCACAGATGCGAACAAACTTAGAGGAGATCTTATTGAGCAAAATATCGGCAAAGGCAGATGTGGATTTATATACAAATTCCAGTCATCTCTTGATTATAAATCGACGCAAACTGTTATTGTCCGTCGAGCGGGCGATAGATACGAGCTTGGACGTGCCGTGATCTGAGAAAAATTTGATCAGGCAACCACAAGCGCCGCGCAGAGGCGCCGGAGATACTTAATTTGGTGTTCTTTTTGGGAATATTTAAATCCAGTATACACTTGGGCCTACGCAGCGGTTCCGGTAAGTCGGCTGGCGCTCCTCGATGCGCCGGCATGTTCGCGTCTGAACTGTCACAGTACCGCGCAATTAGATGTTCAGTCCCAGGATTTGGTAGTGCGGGTTCTGAGTGAACCTAGAGGGCTCATCCGCCCAGGCTTTGCAGATAGCTTCGTAGGGCGCGAGGCCGCGTAGCGTCGTGGCGTCCTTAATCGTGCGGTTCATCCGCTCAACTTGACCGTTCGTCCAGGGATGGCGCGGCTTCGTGAGACGGTGCTCGATGTCGAGGTCGGCGCAGGCACCCTCGAAGGAGTGGCAGCGGAACAGCACCTTCTCGGCGCGCATCGCTCTGATCTCCTCCGGCGTCCACGTGTTGCCGGATGGCTCGGTGATAATGCGTGCCGTTATCGGTGAGCACGGTGTGGATCTTGTAGGGAACGGCGGCAGCAAGGGCCCGCAGGAAATTGCCGGCGACCCGGCGCGTGATCTTCTCGTGCAACTCGGCGGAGGCGAACTTGGAGGTCCGATCGATCGCCACGAGCAGGTAAAGCCGGCCTTCTTCGGTGTGCACCTCAGCGATATCGATGTGGAAGTAGCCGATCGGGTACCGCTTGAACTTTGCACGGAGCGGCTTGTCGCTCCCCACCTCGGGCAGCCGCGAGATGCCATGGCGCTGCAGGCAACGGTGCAGGCTTGAGCGCGTGAGGTGCGGGATCGTCGGCTGGAGGGTGTAGAGGCAGTCGTCGAGTGACAAAAGGGTATGCCGGCGGAAGGCGACGATCACCGCCTCGTTCTCGGCCGACAGCACCGTGGATCGGGGTTCTGTGGGGCCCGTCTTCCGGTCAGCCACCGAGGACCGCTTCTTCCACTTCGCAACGGTCTTTGGGTCGACACCGTAACGGGCCGCCAGCGCCCTCAGGCTCGCTTGACTATGCTGTATCGCTCGATGGACTGCCGCTGTCGTCGTGGCACTCCCGTGCTGAACCTGGCCCATAGCGCATCCTTTCACTCGCGTGAGAAAACTGCACCATCAAACCTTGGGATCAAACATCTAGAGGCGGGACTGTCAGGAATTTCGTGTGGGGGCGGCCATAGTGGACCCGAAGGAGGTTCCCGATGGCACGACGCAAAGCACCCCGCATCCCTGACGCGATC
>NZ_LMPY01000087.1:0-2404 GCF_001424445.1 Methylobacterium sp. Leaf361
GCGCAGTTCGCCGTCATCTTCGGCGAGCGCTTCACCCGGGCCATGGCGGCCTGATGTTCAACCCGCCGCCCGCACACGGAATTCCTGACAGTCCCGGCACGCCTGGTCAAACTTCACGCGTGCCGAAACATCCTTCAAATCTACGGGCATCCAACGGGTGATGATGATCGTCGCAGCAGTCTGCGAACCATACGCATGAGCTGTGAGCGAAAGCCCGCGTTCTAGTTTCCAGACACATGTGCCAGGCAAGTGCACCGGCTCACCGCAACTCCCTACTCCCCAATCGATGTGCTCACCAATTCGGGTAGACGCAGCAGTGATGCGAGTGCCGGCTTCTACGGCCGGGAGATTAAGGTTCTGACTCAAAGCCGAGACCGGCGCTCCGGCGATGACGATGGCTAAAGCGGCAGCAAAATGACGAGTCATCGCCTCCTCCGAGTTGCCAGTCACCCTAAGGCGCTAGCCGGTCAGAGCGCGCTCGGTTGCATCTACCTATTTGGTACTGAAGCCGCGGCTGTACCGCTCCCTTCAAATAGCCATTCGCCTTTGTGTGCTGGTGTGTTGCAGATGCATGGCGGTGGCCAAACGCGTCGTATAGCGCTGCCGGCTGCCGGCAGCCCTCTGTGTCAGAGCATTCGTGTCAGCCAGCGCTGCCCCAGCCGACCTCCCGCCCGCCGTCGCCTCCTGGCGCGACCAGATCGAGCGCCTGTCCGAGATCGTCCCGCTTGCGGCCGTGGCCGACCTGCGCAACGCCCTTGAGATCGAGGCCCAGGCCAAGCGCCAGCTGGCGGACGAGTACGATGCCGCCCAGGAGCGGTGGCCGACCTTGGCCTGTCATACAAGGCGATCCACGAGGCCCGGCAGCTGCGCGACGCGGAGGCTGCCGACCCGGGCGTGATTCTGCGGCAGTTGCGGCTCCCGCGCTCGCCTGCCGGGTCCCCCTGCTATAGGCTGCCGTCTGCATGAGAGTTGAGCCATGGGCGAGCCGACTGAAGCCGACGTGCTGGCGCGCGCCAAGCGCACCTTCATCGCGAAGAACCACGACGATCGCGCTTGGGATGCCGGCTTTACAGAACGGGAGGCCCGCAATGGCCACAACGTCGCCTGTCTAACGGAAGTCGAGCGCCAGGAGTACCTCGAGCAGGCGCGCCACGAGCTGCGCACCAGTTCGCCATCCGAAAGAACCGACCGCGGCAAGGCGAGGCGGAAGGGTATCGAGTAGCAGGCCGGCCGAGCTGACGCCGAGCGCCTCAGGCTGGATGCGTCCGAGCAAGCTCCCAGCAATGTCGTCCCCATGAGCAACCGCCTATCTCTCGAGCCGTTGACTCATATCGAGCCGCAGTCGTCCGTGCCGGGCCCGAGCGTTGAGCTGGGGCCACCTCATGAACGACGACCAGCCCCACAGCGGCACGCCCGGCATCGTCGGCGGTCCACCGGCTCCGCCTCGGCTCAAGTCGGTCCGCTACATGGGCTTGCTGATCGCTCAGTTCTCCATGGGAATCGTCGTGATCGCCATCACGTGGGTGATGAGCAGGATGTGGTAGCGGTCCGGAACCTGGGCTCATTGGCATCTTGCCATGGCCTACGCGAAGTACCTCAATCAGGGGGCGCGATCAGGTCTGCGCCTTTCT
The DNA here is from genome assembly GCF_001424445.1 of Methylobacterium sp. Leaf361. NCBI lineage: Bacteria > Pseudomonadati > Pseudomonadota > Alphaproteobacteria > Hyphomicrobiales > Methylobacteriaceae > Methylobacterium > Methylobacterium sp. Leaf361. Next base: position 1,632 of record NZ_LMPY01000087.1, read on the forward strand.
CGACCATTGAGATGGCGCTGAAGGCTAGGATCCTTGTGATCCTGCACGGCGCTGCGCTACTTCGTGGGGCTTGATGCCGGTGCGCCTACCTGCGTTACTCACGATGGCTTTTCGGCCATCAACGGTGATGGACCATTCCTCGCGACCGAAGCGATCCTGACTGCCTGTGCGAACCACCAAGCCGTTTCGCGCGAGGCTGGTGAGGGTCCAATCCCCCGGCTTGTAGAAACGATCTCGCTCGCCGAGCAGCCGCAGACGGTTCAAGTAAGTCTCATTCAGCGGGCCTGTCATCCGACCGTTGAGGCAGATCGTGTGCCAGTGCCAGACGCTTCGCCCGCAGCTCCGCCATACGCTCTTCCAGCGCGACCTTTTCGGCGTCGAGTTCCTGCTGGGCCTGCTCTGCCTGCTTCTGTCGAGCTGCGTCTCTCGCGGCCGGTGTCGACAGATGGCCGCGGGCATTGAAAGGCAGCTTAGACATCGGACTTGGGCTCGCCCTTGAAGTAGCCCTTGGCCGCCAGGTTCTCGGCGAGGGCTTCGCCTATGGCTTCGTGCATCACGGCTTTTTTGTCCCAGCCCTGGCGGCATCCCGTTCGAGGCGCGCGGCCTTCAGGCGTGCGGTGTTCTGATCGGCGGCACTCGCCGTAGGCCGATCAGCGGCATTTCCGCCGAGCTATGCGGGAGATTGGGTGACGACGGTGTGTTGAAGGCGGCGTATCGAGGCGGGTGTCGAGCCTGCCAGAACCTCTCAGTGAGAGCGATACGCCATGGAGACA
>NZ_LMPY01000088.1:0-2170 GCF_001424445.1 Methylobacterium sp. Leaf361
CGGCCATCCCATCCTCCTCAGGCTCCAAACCAGAGGACAGAATCACAACCCGCTCGCCACCGCTACCCAGCGTGAGTCCTGCTCAACGAGACTTGGTATCACCCGAATTGCTCCCGCAGGATGCGCTCGTCGAGGCTGTGGCCGGGATCGTGCAGCAGCACGAGCTCGGTGGCGCGGTCGAGGGACGTCTCTACCGTGCAGACCCGGCGGAACTCCGTGTGGTCGGCCACCGCCGCGACCGGGCGGTGGGGGGCGTCGAGGACGTCGATCCGGATCCGGGCGTAGTCCGGCAGAAGTGCGCCGCGCCAGCGCCGGGGGCGGAAGGCCGAGATCGGTGTCAGCGCCAGAAGCTTGGCGTCGAGCGGTAGGATCGGTCCCCCGACCGACAGGTTGTAGGCCGTGGAGCCCGCCGCGGTGGCGACGAGCACGCCGTCGGCGATCAGCAGGTCGAGCCGGACATTGCCGTCGACGGAGATCTTCAGCTTGGCGGTCTGGTGGGTCTGGCGCAGCAGGTAGACCTCGTTGATCGCCCGCGCCCGGTGGGATCGGCCCTCCGTGTCGAGCACGTCCATCACGAGCGGGTGGATGACGCTGCGCTGGGCGTTCTCCAGATGCTCCAAGAGGTCGTCGTCGCGGAACTCGTTCATCAGGAAGCCGACCGTGCCGCGGTTCATCCCGTAGATCGGCTTCGGGTGGTCCATGAAGCGGTGCAGCACCTGGAGCATCAGGCCGTCACCGCCCAGGGCCACGACGACGTCGGCCTCCTCGGGCGGGACGTGGTCGTAGCGCCGCATCAGGGCGGCCGCTGCCTCGCGGGCGTAGCCGGTCGGGCTCGCCACGAAGGCGATCTTCTGGAAACGCGGCATGGATCAGGCGCAGCCGCGCAGGCGCGTCGGGATCGCCTCAGGGTTCACGTCACGGCTCCAGTCTGACGAGCGAACCGCCCGGTTGACGTCCTTGCCCGGCATGCGCCTCACTCCGCGAGCACACGCGCAATTGGAGGCATAGCATGGAGCGTCCGCTCCTCGTCTACACCACCTTTCCCGACCTCGCCTCGGCGCTGAACATCGGCGAGGCGCTGGTCCGCGAGCGACTCATCGCCTGCATCAACGTGCTGCCGGGCATGCAGTCCGTCTACAGCTGGAAGGGCGCAGTGGAGCGCGGTGCCGAGGTCGCCGCCATCCTCAAGAGCCGCGAAGGTCTGGCCGACGCGCTGGCGGTCGCGCTGAAGGCGCGCCACCCCTACGACACGCCGATCATCCTGCATCTGCCGGTCGCCGGGGCGGACGCCGACACGGCCGCCTGGATCCTGGCGGAGACGCAGCCCTGCGGGCCTTCCGGCGCCGGGCCTCAGGCGGACTGATCCACCAGCCCGAGCCGCGGCACGACCGTCCCGGGCAAAAGCGTGGCGCCGGGGGCGATCACCACGTTCGCGCCGACCCGGACCCCGTCGCCGACGAGGGCGCCGAACTTTCGCGCGCCGGTCTCGATGCTTCGCCCGGCCAGCGTCAGGACGATGCGGGTCTCCGGTGCCTCGTTGCGGTGATTGGCGTTGATGGCGCCGGCCTCCAGGTTCACGCCCGCGCCGAGCAGGCTGTCGCCGACGAAGTTGAAATGCGCGGCCGTCGCTCCGGCGAACAGGTAAGTGGATTTGAGCTCCGAGCCGGGGCCGACGGTGCAGCCCGTCTCCAGCCAGCAGCCGCCTCGAAGATAGGCCCCCGCTGCCACGCGGCACTCCGGGCCGATGATCGCCGGCGCCTTCACGGTCGCCCCCGCCTCGACGACGGCGCGCCGATGCACGGCGACGCCGTCGTTGACCCGGTAATCCGGGCCTAGACGCGCGAGGTGTGCGCCGATCAGGTCGGCCGCCCCTGCCGTGAGAGCCCAGGGCGCGCGGTCGAGCGCTGCGAGCCATGAGGATGGGTAGCCGGCGATGTAGGTTCCGACTTCGGCGCCAGTCGGCGTCATCCGCGCTCCGATCAAATCCCGTTGCTCGCGGACACGGGTGACCTGCCACCTGCCCCCGCCGCGTCGATCGATACTGTCAGGCCCCCGGACAGGGAGCCAGACGGTAATTACCCACGCCCTTGCGCGGGACGGATTTCGCTGATTCTCTCGTGCGATGGGCCGCAGCGACCTTGAACGGCTGAGCCGCGAAGAGCTGATCGAG
>NZ_LMPY01000089.1:0-183875 GCF_001424445.1 Methylobacterium sp. Leaf361
ATGGGCAAGGAAAAGTTCTCCCGCACCAAGCCGCACTGCAACATTGGCACGATCGGCCACGTCGATCACGGCAAGACGTCTCTGACGGCGGCGATCACGAAGGTCCTGGCCGAGACGGGCGGGGCGACGTTCACGGCCTACGACCAGATCGACAAGGCGCCTGAGGAGAAGGCGCGCGGGATCACGATCTCGACGGCGCACGTGGAGTACGAGACGCAGAACCGTCACTACGCGCACGTGGACTGCCCCGGCCACGCCGACTACGTGAAGAACATGATCACGGGCGCGGCGCAGATGGACGGCGCGATCCTGGTGGTGTCGGCGGCCGACGGCCCGATGCCGCAGACCCGCGAGCACATCCTGCTGGCCCGCCAGGTCGGCGTCCCGGCGCTGGTGGTGTTCCTCAACAAGGTCGACATGGTCGACGACGAGGAGCTCCTGGAGCTGGTCGAGCTGGAGGTGCGCGAGCTGCTGTCGAAGTACGACTTCCCGGGCGACGACATCCCGATCACCAAGGGCTCGGCGCTGATGGCGCTTGAGGACAAGGAGCCGAAGATCGGCAAGGAGGCGGTCCTGGCGCTGATGGCGACCGTGGACAGCTACATCCCGCAGCCGGAGCGTCCGATCGACATGCCGTTCCTGATGCCGATCGAGGACGTGTTCTCGATCTCGGGCCGCGGCACGGTGGTGACGGGTCGCGTCGAGCGCGGCATCGTGAAGGTGGGCGAGGAAGTCGAGATCGTCGGCATCCGGGCGACCACCAAGACGACGGTGACGGGCGTGGAGATGTTCCGCAAGCTGCTCGACCAGGGGCAGGCGGGCGACAACGTCGGCGTGCTGCTGCGCGGCACGAAGCGCGAGGACGTGGAGCGCGGCCAGGTCGTGTGCAAGCCGGGTTCGGTGAAGCCGCACTCGAAGTTCAAGGCCGAGGCGTACATCCTGACCAAGGAGGAGGGCGGCCGCCACACGCCGTTCTTCACCAACTACCGGCCGCAGTTCTACTTCCGGACCACGGACGTGACCGGGATCTGCACGCTGCCGGAGGGCACCGAGATGGTGATGCCGGGCGACAACGTGACCATGGACGTGGCGCTGATCGTGCCGGTGGCCATGGAGGAGAAGCTGCGCTTCGCCATCCGCGAGGGCGGCCGCACCGTCGGCGCCGGCGTCGTCGCCGCCATCAACGACTGANTGATCGTGCCGGTGGCCATGGAGGAGAAGCTGCGCTTCGCCATCCGCGAGGGCGGCCGCACCGTCGGCGCCGGCGTCGTCGCCGCCATCAACGACTGAGCTCGAGCAAGCATCCTTAGCAGGGCGCGGCGGGGTGAAGGCCTCGCGTACCCCGCCGTCCCTCTCAAGGTTCCAGGATCATGAACGGTCAGAACATCCGCATTCGCCTCAAGGCGTTCGATCACCGCATCCTCGATGCGTCGACCAAGGAGATCGTCTCCACGGCCAAGCGTACGGGCGCGACCATCCGCGGCCCGATCCCGCTCCCGACGCACATCGCCAAGTTCACTGTGAACCGCTCGCCCCACATCGACAAGAAGTCGCGCGAGCAGTTCGAGATGCGCACGCACAAGCGGGTGCTCGATATCGTCGATCCGACGCCTCAGACCGTGGACGCGCTGATGAAGCTCGACCTCGCCGCTGGCGTGGACGTGGAGATCAAGCTCTGAGTCCGCTGAGGACTTAGAGCTTACCGTTTCATCGCGCGAGGGAGAGAACCTATGCGCTCAGGCGTCATCGCACAGAAGGTCGGCATGACCCGCGTCTTCACGGACGCGGGGGAGCATGTCCCCGTCACCGTGCTCAAGATCGATCAGTGCCAGGTGGTTGCCCACCGCACCGTCGAGAAGAACGGCTACGTCGCGCTGCAGGTCGGCGTCGGCAAGGCCAAGGTCAAGAACGTCTCGGCCGCCGAGCGGGGTCGCTTCGCGGTCGCCAAGGTCGAGCCGAAGAAGAAGCTCGCCGAGTTCCGCGTGTCCGAGGACGCGCTGATCCCGGTCGGCGCCGAGATCACCGCGGACCACTTCATCCCCGGCCAGTTCGTGGATGTCACCGGCACCACGACCGGTAAGGGCTTCGCCGGCGGTATCAAGCGCTGGAACTTCGGCGGCCTGCGCGCCACCCACGGCGTGTCGATCTCGCACCGCTCGATCGGTTCGACCGGCGGCCGCCAGGATCCGGGCAAGACCTTCAAGAACAAGAAGATGCCGGGTCACCTCGGCGTCGAGCGGGTCACCACCCAGAACCTGCGCGTCGTGCGCACCGATCCCGAGCGCGGCCTGATTCTGGTCGAGGGCGCGGTCCCGGGCGTCGCCGGCGGCTGGATCCAGATCCGCGACGCGGTGAAGCGCAAGCTCCCCGCCGACGTTCCGCTGCCGGGCAAGTTCCGCGAGAACGGCGCCTCCGCCCCGGCGACCGAGGCCCCTGCGGCTGAGGAGACCGCGTGATGAAGCTCGATATCAAAACCCTCGACGGTGCCGGTGCCGGCTCGGTCGAGCTGAACGAAGAGATCTTCGGCCTGGAGCCGCGCGCCGATCTGCTGCAGCGCATGGTCCGCTGGCAGCTCGCCAAGCGGCGCGCCGGTACCCACGCTGTGCAGAACCGCTCGGACGTGAACCGGACCCGCAAGAAGCTCTACAAGCAGAAGGGCACCGGTAACGCCCGCCACGGCGCGGCCTCGGCGCCGCAGTTCCGCGGCGGCGGGCGCGCCTTCGGCCCCGTGCCGCGCGACCACAGCCACGACCTGCCCAAGAAGGTCCGCGCCCTGGCCCTGCGCCACGCCCTGTCGGCCAAGGCCAAGGCCTCGACCCTGATCGTCGTCGACGACATCAAGATCGAGGATCACAAGACCAAGGGTCTCATCGAGCGCTTCGGCAAGATGGGCCTCTCGAACGCGCTGATCATCGGCGGTGCCGAGGTCGACGTGAATTTCGGCCGGGCCGCCCGCGCCATCCCGCAGATCGACGTGCTTCCCGTGCAGGGCATCAACGTCTACGACATCCTGCGCCGCGACACGCTCGTCCTGACGAAGGCTGCCGTCGACGCGCTGGAGGAGCGTTTCAAATGAGTGCCGATCCGCGCCACTACGACATCGTCGTCTCCCCGGTCATCACCGAGAAGGCGACCAACCTGACCGAGCAGAACAAGGTCGTCTTCCGCGTCGCCCCCAAGGCGACGAAGCCTCAGATCAAGGAGGCCGTCGAGAAGCTGTTCGACGTGAAGGTCACGGCCGTGAACACCCTTGTCACCAAGGGTAAGAAGAAGATTTTCCGCGGTCTCCGCGGACAGCGCTCCGACGTGAAGAAGGCGATCGTGACCCTGGCCGAGGGCCACTCGATCGACGTCACGACCGGGCTCTGAGGACGGGATTTAGGGATCCAAGCCGATGGCCTTGAAGACATTCAAACCGGTCACGCCGAGCCTGCGCCAGCTCGTGCTCGTCGACCGCCGTGAGCTCTACAAGGGCAAGCCGGTGAAGGCGCTGACGGAGGGCAAGTCGTCCTCCGGCGGCCGCAACAATCTCGGCCGCATCACCGTCCGCTTCCGCGGCGGCGGCCACAAGCGCGTGCTGCGCAACGTCGACTTCAAGCGTCGCGAGCAGCTCGGCGTCGCCGCCACGGTGGAGCGGATCGAGTACGATCCGAACCGCACGGCGTTCATCGCGCTGATCAACTTCCCCGACGGGAAGCAGAGCTACATCCTGGCCCCGCAGCGCCTGCAGCCGGGCGACAAGGTGGTGGCCGGCGAGAGCGTCGACATCAAGCCGGGCAACGCCGCTCCGGTCGGCTCGATGCCGGTGGGCACGATCGTCCACAATGTCGAGCTGAAGATCGGCAAGGGCGGCGCGATCGCCCGCTCGGCCGGCAACTACGCGCAGATCGTCGGCCGCGACCAGGGCTACGTGACGCTCCGCCTGAACTCGGGCGAGCAGCGCCTGGTCCACGGCCAGTGCTTCGCCAGCGTCGGCGCGGTCTCGAACCCGGACCACATGAACATCTCGCTCGGCAAGGCCGGGCGCAACCGTTGGCTCGGCAAGCGCCCGCACAACCGCGGTGTGGCGATGAACCCGGTCGACCATCCGCACGGCGGCGGCGAGGGTCGCACCTCGGGCGGCCGCAACCCGGTCACGCCCTGGGGCGTGCCCACCAAGGGGAAGAAGACCCGGTCCAACAAGCGGACCGACGTGTTCATCCTGTCCAGCCGCCACAACCGCAAGAAGTAATCGCTATGGCACGCTCTCTCTGGAAGGGGCCGTTCGTCGACGGCTACCTCTTCAAGAAGGCCGAGGCGGCGCGGGGCTCCTCGCGCTCCGAGGTCATCAAGATCTGGAGCCGCCGCTCCACGATCCTCCCGCAGTTCGTCGGGCTCACCTTCGGTGTGCACAACGGGCAGAAGCACATCCCGGTCTACGTCACCGAGGAGATGGTCGGGCACAAGTTCGGCGAGTTCTCGCCGACCCGCACCTTCCCGGGTCACGCGGCCGACAAGAAGGCGAAGAGGCGCTGAGATGGGCAAGCAAGCCACCCCCCGCGCGCTCCCCGAGAACGAGGCGAAGGCCGTCGCGCGCATGCTGCGCGTCAGCCCGCAGAAGCTCAACCTCGTGGCGCAGATGATCCGCGGCAAGAAGGTCGACACGGCGCTCGCCGAGTTGCAGTTCTCGCGCAAGCGGATCTCGACCGAGGTCAAGAAGTGCCTCGAGAGCGCCATCGCCAACGCCGAGAACAACCACGACCTGGACGTCGACGACCTCGTCGTGTCCCAGGCCTTCGTGGGCAAGGCGCTGGTTCTCAAGCGTTTCCACGCCCGCGCCCGCGGCCGCGGCGCGCGCATCCTGAAGCCCTTCTCGAACCTCACCATCGTGGTTCGCGAAGTCCGCCAAGCCGAAGCGGCTTGAGGAGGATCTGATGGGTCAGAAAGTCAACCCGATCGGTCTCCGGCTCGGCATCAACCGGACCTGGGATTCCCGCTGGTTCGCCAACAAGGGCGACTACGCGAAGCTCATGCACGAGGACGTCGCGATCCGCGCCGCCCTCATGAAGCAGCTCAAGCAGGCGGCGGTCTCCAAGATCGTCATCGAGCGCCCGCACCGGAAGTGTCGGGTCACCATCCACTCGGGCCGTCCGGGCGTGGTGATCGGCAAGAAGGGCGCGGACATCGAGAAGCTGCGCAAGCTCGTCGGCACGATGACGAAGGCCGACGTGACCATCAACATCGTCGAGGTGCGCAAGCCCGAGATCGACGCCACCCTGGTGGCCGACTCGATCGCCCAGCAGCTCGAGCGCCGCGTCGCCTTCCGGCGTGCCATGAAGCGGGCCGTGCAGTCGGCCATGCGTCTGGGCGCCGAGGGCATCCGGATCAACTGCTCGGGCCGTCTCGGCGGCGCCGAGATCGCCCGCCAGGAATGGTACCGCGAGGGCCGCGTCCCGCTGCACACGCTGCGCGCCGACGTCGATTACGGCACCGCCACGGCGTTCACGACCTACGGGACCTGCGGCATCAAGGTGTGGGTGTTCAAGGGCGAGATCCTCGAGCACGATCCGATGGCCCAGGACAAGAAGGCCCAGGAAGAGGGCGGCCGCTCCGGCGGACGCCGTGAGCGCGATGGCGAGGGCGGCCGCGAGCGCGGACGCCGCGAGCGCGAGCACGCGTAAGGTAGGAAGCCATGCTGCAACCGAAAAAGACCCGCTTCCGCAAGCAGTTCAAGGGCCGCATCCACGGTGCGGCCAAGGGCGGCTTCGAGCTGAACTTCGGCCAGTTCGGCCTGAAGGCGGTGGAGCCCGAGCGCGTCACCGCCCGCCAGATCGAGGCGGCCCGCCGCGCGATCACCCGCGAGATGAAGCGCCAGGGTCGCGTCTGGATCCGGGTGTTCCCGGACGTCCCGGTGTCGTCGAAGCCGACCGAGGTCCGCATGGGCTCCGGTAAGGGCGCCCCGGATTACTGGGCGGCCCGGGTTCATCCCGGCCGGATCATGTTCGAGGTCGACGGCGTTGCCGAGAACATCGCCAAGGAGGCGCTCCGCCTCGGCGCCGCGAAGCTCCCGATCCGCACGCGGGTCGTCCAGCGCATCGCCGACTGAACGGAGGATATCGTGAAGTCGACCCAGAGACTGTCTGATCTGAAGGCGCTGTCGCCGGATCAGCTGAATGACGAGCTGATCAACCTCAAGAAGGAGCAGTTCAACCTGCGCTTCCAGGGGGCCACCGGCCAGCTCGAGAACGTCGCCCGCGTCCGCGAGGTCCGTCGCGACATCGCCCGTGTCCGGACTCTGCAGCGTTCCAAGACGCTGCAGCAGGCCAAGGGCTGAGGCGGGTTTTAGGAGACAACCATGCCGAAGCGCATCCTGCAGGGCACCGTCGTCAGCGACAAGGGTGAGAAGACCATCGTGGTGAAGGTGGAGCGCCGCTTCACGCACCCGGTGATGAAGAAGACCGTGCGGCGGTCGAAGAACTACCACGCGCACGACGAGGGCAACGTCGCCAAGGTCGGGCAGACGGTGTTCATCGAGGAGTGCCGTCCGTTCTCCAAGACCAAGACCTGGAAGCTGGTCGAGGGCGAGGCCGCCCAGGCCGAGGCCGGCGAGGCCGCCTGATCCCGGGATCCCGGCGGCTGCGGTCTCCGCGTCCGCCAGATCCCGGCCCGCGGCGTCGCGGGATGGTGCCTCCTCTGGGGTGACCATCCCGGGGATGCCCGGCGACCGGTACGACGAACGCCCGGACGCAATTCGACTCGCGAGAGCCGGATTCGTGCCGGGCGTCGTCGTTTTCGGCCACATGTCTGGCGGTTGGGTCCCGGTCGCCGGCGGGCCGAGCCTGCTGCGGGACCGCGCGAGGCGTCGCCATTGCGGCTGGCGGTCGTCCCGTCCGGCGCGTTGTGTCGGCGTTCGTACAGGTCCTCGCGGGCGATTACCGGATTGGATTGCTGTCGCGGGGCATCCGGGGCTCGAGCCGGGATTTCGTGACTTGCGTCCAGCAAAACGGCGTTCCGGCCTTGCTGGCGGAGAACAAAACGGGTACATAGAGGCGGTGGCGACGCGCGTTGTGAACTGCGTCCAACCCCTTCATAAGGAGCCCGCCAGATGGCCCAGCCCGCATTGAAAGTGGTCGACATGCCCCCGGTGGACAAGGACAAGTCCAAGGCCATTGACGCTGCCCTGGCTCAGATCGAGCGCGCCTTCGGCAAGGGCTCGATCATGCGGCTCGGCAAGAACGACAAGGTCCAAGAGGTCGAGACCGTCTCGACCGGCTCGCTGGGCCTCGACATCGCGCTCGGCGTCGGCGGCCTGCCGCGCGGCCGGGTGATCGAGATCTACGGTCCGGAATCGTCCGGCAAGACGACGCTGGCGCTCCACACGATCGCGGAGGCCCAGAAGAAGGGCGGCGTCTGCGCCTTCGTGGATGCCGAGCACGCCCTCGACCCGGTCTACGCCCGCAAGCTCGGCGTGAACCTCGACGACCTACTGATCTCCCAGCCCGACACGGGTGAGCAGGCGCTCGAGATCACCGACACGCTGGTGCGCTCGGGCGCCATCGACGTGCTGGTGGTCGATTCGGTGGCCGCGCTGACCCCGCGGGCCGAGATCGAGGGCGAGATGGGCGAGAGCCAGCCGGGCCTTCAGGCCCGCCTGATGAGTCAGGCCCTGCGCAAGCTGACCGGCTCGATCTCGCGCTCGAACTGCATGGTCATCTTCATCAACCAGATCCGGATGAAGATCGGCGTCATGTACGGCAGCCCCGAGACGACCACGGGCGGCAACGCCCTCAAGTTCTACGCCTCGGTGCGCCTCGACATCCGCCGCATCTCGACCCTGAAGGACCGCGACGAGGCGATCGGCAATCAGGTCCGCGTCAAGGTGGTGAAGAACAAGGTCGCGCCACCCTTCAAGCAGGTCGAGTTCGACATCATGTTCGGCGAGGGCGTGTCGAAGGTCGGCGAGCTGATCGACCTTGGCGTGAAGGCCGGCATCGTCGAGAAGTCCGGCGCCTGGTTCTCGTACAACAGCCAGCGCCTCGGCCAGGGTCGCGAGAACTCGAAGGGCTTCCTGCGCGACAATCCGAAGATCGCCGCCGAGATCGAGGGCTCGATCCGGCAGAATTCCGGTCTGGTCGCCGAGAAGATCTTGGAGAACGCCGCCCCGACGGCGGACGATCTCGACGAGGGCGAGGCCTAGGCCGCGCCGCCGCGGGCCGGCGACGGCGCGCGGTGGACCTGCGACGTTCGAAGAGCGGCCCCGGAGTCTCTCCGGGGCCGCTCTTCGTTGAGCGACGGTGAGCGGAAGCGAGGGGCCGGTCAGTCCGCCATCGTCTTCTTCACGGTCTCGACGAGCTGCTTCAGGCTGAAGGGCTTGGGCAGGAAGTTGAAGGTCTCGCCCTCGGGCAGGTTCTTGCGGAACGCGTCCTCGGCGTAGCCGGACACGAAGATCACCTTCAGGTCGGGCTGATGCTTGCGCACCTCCCGCAGGAGCGTCGGGCCGTCCATCTCGGGCATGACCACGTCGGAGACGACGAGATCGATGGTCTGCGCGCCCTCGCGGACGATCGCCAGGGCCTCGAGGCCCGAGGCCGCCTCCAGCACCGTGTAGCCGCGGGCCGAGAGCGCCCGGCTGTTGACCGCCCGCACCGGGTCCTCGTCCTCGACGAGCAGGATGGTCCCCTGCCCCGTATGATCGGCGGCGGGCTTGCGCGGCGCCGGCTTGTCGACCTTGGCGGGCGGCGTCTCCCCTTTCGGCACAGCGGCGTCGCCGCCCGCGGCCGGCGCGGTGACCGGCTTGGCGTCCGACCCGGAATCGGGATGGGCGGTGGTGGAAGCCGGCGCGAGCGGCTCCGCGCGCGGCAGTGCCGGCTCGGCCGCCGCGACCGGCACCTCCTCGGGCTCCGCCACGGGCACGTGACGCGGCAGGTAGATGCGGAAGGCCGTACCCTCCCCGACCTTCGACTGCACGTCGATGGTGCCGCCGGACTGCTTGACGATGCCGAACACCGTCGAGAGCCCGAGGCCGGTGCCCTTGCCGATCTCCTTGGTGGTGAAGAACGGCTCGAAGATCTTCTCCATCAGCTCGGGCGGGATGCCCTGGCCGGTGTCGCGCACCTCGATCAGCACGTGGTCGCCCGCCGGCGCCCCGCCGCGCCCCTCCGCACCGGCGGCCGCCCCCGGATCGGAGACGTTCTCGGTGCGGATCATCAGCTTGCCGCCCTCCGGCATGGCGTCGCGGGCGTTGACCGCGAGATTGACGATCACTTGCTCGAACTGATTGACGTCGGCCTTCACGGGCCAGACCTCGCGGCCGTGCTTCAGCTCCAGCGCGACGCGCTCGCCGAGCAGCCGCTTGAGGAGGAGGGTCAGCTCGGAGAGCGCCTCCCCGACATTCATCACCTCCGGGCGCAGCGTCTGCCGGCGGGAGAACGCCAGGAGCTGGCGGACGAGGCCCGCCGCCCGGTTGGCGTTCTGCTTGATCTGCATGATGTCCTGGAAGGCCGGGTCGGTCGGCCGGTGGCTCGCGAGCAGCAGGTCCGAGTAGCCGATGATCGCCTGCAGGACGTTGTTGAAGTCGTGCGCGATGCCGCCGGCGAGCTGGCCGACCGCGTTCATCTTCTGGGCCTGGGCGACCTGCTGCTCCAGCTGGCGCTGCGCCGTCGTGTCGAGGGCGTAGAGGATCACCCGCTCGGCCTCGTCGGTCTGCTGGCCGGCATCGCCGCCGTCGGCCGGGCTGAGCCAGACCCGGGCCGAGCGGCCGCCGGGCCCGTTGAGCTGGACCTCGATGGGCTCCGGATCCGTCCGCCCGCTCGCGGCGCGGGCGAGCCCGGCCTCCAGGGCGGTCCGGTCGGCCACCGAGTCGGCGACGTTGGGCTCGACCCGCGGGACACCCTCCCCGTCCGGGGCGCCGTCGTCGGCCTGCCGCGGTACCGTGCCGAACAGGCGCGTGAACGAGGCGTTGGCGCGGGCGATCCGGCCGCCGCTGTCGAGGGTCGCGATGGCGATCGGCGAGTTGTTGAGGAAGCGGGCGAGCCGGACCTCGGCGGCGCGCTGCGGCTCGTCGGTCTCGGCCCCGGCGGAGCGGTTGATCACGAAGGTCCGCGACGAGCCGGGCTTGCCGTCCTTGCCGAAGGCGACCCGGTGGTAGAGCCGGACCGGCAGGGTGTGACCGTTGCGGCGGCGCAGGTCGAGGTCGAAGCGGTCGGTGCGGACCTCGCCCGGCAGGCCGGCCGTGCGCACCAGCACGTCCGCCTCCGGGGCGATCTCGGTGAGGTGCGGGCCGCCGGGGCCGACGCTGGCGAGGTCGTAGCCGAGCCAGGCCGCCAGGGTCGCGTTCATGTAGACGATGGCGCCCGCCGGATCGATCGACAGGAAGCCCGCCGGGGCGTGGTCGAGGTAGTCGATGGCGTGCTGGAGTTCCTGGAAGACGTTCTCCTGCCGCTCCCGCTCGGCGGTGATGTCGGCCACCGTCCAGAGGGAGGCCGCCCGGCGCGGGCGCGCGAGGGGCCGCACCGAGACCCGGTACCAGCCGAAGCCGCGCTCGCCGGCCGTGGGGCCGAGGGGCGGCGACATCCGCACCTCCTCGGTGTGGGCCCGGGCGTCGCGCGAGGCCTGCGACAGGCGGTAGACCGCCTCGGAGACCTCCGGCGAGCCGACGAGGATGCGCTCCACCGGCACGAGGTTGGAGAAGGTGTCGCCGCTGGCGATCCGGAGATAGGCCTCGTTGGCGTAGATCAGCCGGCCGCCGTCCTCGACGACCAGCTGGCCGTCCGGCGAGGCGTCGACGATGCCCTTGGTGATGTCGTCCCGGGCGGCGCTGCCGCTGAGCTGGAGCGCCCCGATGGCGAGGGCGAACAGGAAGAACACGCCCGCCATGGCCAGCAGGGCCAGCAGCCAGACGATCAGCGACTGGGCCTGCTCGTTGGCCACGAAGGACAGGCCGATGGCCGCGCCGACCAGCAGGCCGGCGAGCACGAGGAGCAGGCCGACCCGGCCCGGCTGTTCCGAGCGGTCGATCGAGCCCGTTCCGAGCAGGGACGAGGCCTGCGCGACCGGGGGACCCGAATTCTGCGGGCCCGCGGCGGGCGCCGGAGGTCCAGTGACGTCGGCCATCGGCTTCATTCCAGAACAGTCACCCGGTTAGTCCGCCGGCCATATCAGGACATGCGGGGCGCGGCATCAGTCTCGTCGCGCCAAGCCTTGACACAGCCTCGCGAAAAAAGGTGGAGGAAGCGTGGCTTTCGCCCCACCGGGCGTTCGGCGAGACGGCGCGGCGCGCGGATCGCGCGGGGCTACGCTGCCCGTCTCCGCAGGCGCAGCACGAACCCGATGACCTCCGCCACCGCGCGATAGTGCTCGGCCGGGATCTCCCGGTCGATCTCCACGGTGGCGTGGAGCGCCCGGGCGAGCGGCGGGTTCTCGATCACCGCGACGCCGTGCTCGGCCGCCACCGCGCGGATGCGCAGGGCGAGCGCGTCGACGCCCTTGGCCACGCAGACCGGCGCGGCCATGCCGGTCTCGTAGCGCAGCGCCACCGCGTAGTGGGTGGGGTTCGTCACCACGACGGTGGCAGTGGGGACCGCGGCCATCATGCGCTTCTTCACCCGGGCCATCCGGAGCTGCTTCAGGCGCCCCTTCACCTCGGGATTGCCCTCCGACTCCTTCATCTCCTGCTTGAGCTCCTCCTTCGACATCCGGTGGCGCTTGCGCCAGCGGAACCGCGCGTAGAGCGCGTCGCCGAGGGTGATCGCGAGGTGCATGCACAGCATGCCGGCGAGCAGCTTCAGGCTGAGGGACAGGATCGCCGGCATGGAGGCGGCCGGGTCCAGCTGGGCGAACACTTCCAGCCGGTCGCGGTCGTTCCACAGCATCACCGCGCCGACCACGCCCACGGCGGCGATCTTCGCCAGCCCCTTGCCGAACTGGAACAGGGCCTCGACGCCGAGGAGCCGCTTCACGCCCGCCATCGGCGAGAGGCGCGAGAATTTCGGCATCAGCGTCTCGGCGGAGAAGACCAGCGGGTGCTGCAGGAGCCCCGCGGCCAGCCCGGCCACGACCGCCAGCCCGACCGGCACCGCCACCGCCTGGAGCCACAGCCACAGGCCGCGCGTCATGGCCGCCTTCATGGCCGTGGCGTCGTCCGGGAGGGTATGGGCGTTGGCGAGGTAGGCCTTGAGCCCGTGCAGCAGGTTCGAGGCGATGGTCGGGGCCGCGACCAGCAGCGCCAGGGTGAACGCGGCCAGTATCGCGAAGGTGTTGATCTCGGTGCTGGTCGCGACGTCGCCGCGCTCGATCGCCTGATCGAGCCGTCGTTGGGACGGCTCCTCGGTCTTGTCCTCGTCGTCGGTATCGTCGGCCATCGCGCGTCGGGCTCAGAGCGGGGACATCGTCGGGGTATGGGCGATCCGGCCGCTCAGCGGCCGACGTAATCCCCGAGATACCGGCCCAGGTCGTCCAGGAAGACGCCCATCATGACGCCGAGGCAGCCCATCAGCAGCAGCATGCCGATCAGCACCGAGGCCGGGACCGCCAGGAAGAACACCTGCATCTGGGGCATCAGCCGCGACAGCACGCCGAGACCCAGGTTGAACAGGATCCCGAAGGCGATGAACGGGCCGGCGATCTGCACCGCCAGGGTGAAGCCCCGGGCGAGCGCCTTCGTGGCCAGCATCAGCGCGTCCGAGAAGGACGGCACGCCGTCGGGGGGCAGCACCACGTAGCTGCGGGCCACGCCCTCGATGGCGAGATGGTGCAGGTCCGCGGCGAAGATCAGCGTGATCCCGAGCAACGACAGGAAGTTGCCGATCGCCACCTGCTGGCCGCCCTGGCTCGGATCCACCGTCATCGCGTAGGACAGCCCGACCTGCGCCGAGATGATCACCCCGGCGGTCTGAAGGGCGGCGAGGATCATCCGCACCGTGAGGCCGAGCACCAGCCCGATGATCGTCTCGCCGAATAGGAGCCCGATCAGCCGCGGGCCGGCCACGCCCTCCGTGCCGCCGAGCAGCGGGCGCACGGTCGGGAACAGCACCAGGGACGTGAGCAGCGCGAAGGCGAGGCGCAGGCGCGGCGACACCGTCTGCTCGCCGATCCCCGGCATCAGCATGATCAGCGTGCCGATGCGCGCGAAGGTGATCAGGTAGGCCGAGGCGATGCCGGGCAGGAGCAGGTTCATCGCGGCCCCTATGGCACGCGGCGGCCGCGCCTGTCCCGGCCGGCGCGCATCAGCCGCCGGCCGCGATGCGGGCGGCGATGCGAGTCATGTAGCCGGCCATGGCGTCACCCATGAAGGGCAGCATCAGCAGGAGCGCGGCGAACACCGCCACGACCTTGGGCACGTAGATCAGCGTCTGCTCCTGGATCTGCGTCAGGGCCTGGACCAGGGACACGGCGAGGCCGACCGCGAGCGCGACCAGCATCAGGGGCCCGGCCACCTTGAGGAACACGAAGATGCCGTCGCGGGCGATGTCGAGGATGGCGAGGCCGGTCATGGGGGTGCGATCTGTGCGGGGGGAGCGGGCGGCGAAACGGTCGGCCGGTCAGATCTGCATCCGCATGATCTCCTCGTAGGCGGAGATCATGCGGTCGCGCACCGCTACCATGGTCTGCAGGGCGGTCTCGCTCTCGGCGACCGCGGTGACCACGTCCACGACGTTGGCCTTGCCGGCGGCCGCGGAGACGGCCTGGGAATCGGCCCGACGGCCCGCATCGCCGACGCTGTCCAGGGTCTGCCCGAGCATCTGCATGAAGTCGGTGCCGGTGCCGGTCGTCGGCTGCACCCGGGGGGCGGGCCGGCCGCCGGCGAGGCCCTGGACGGCCGCGTAGGCACCCGCCGCGAAGTTGCTCGAAGCCATCGCCATGCGTCCTTGCTAAGCGGTCCTGCCGCGGGCTTCGGGGGTCACTTCAGGATGCCGAGGGTCTGCGCCAGCATCTTGCGGGTGGCGCTGATCATGTTGAGGTTCGCCTCGTAGGAGCGCTGGGCCTCCCGCAGGTCCATGTTCTCGATGAGCGCGTTGACGTTGGGCATCTGCACCACGCCCTGGGCGTCGGCCGCGGGGTTGCCGGGCTCGTACTTGGTCCGGAAGGCCGACGGGTCGCGCCTGACGCGGCCAGCCTCGACGAGCTTGGCACCGGTCTCGTCGTCGAGGTGGCTGGTGAAGGTCGGGATCTTGCGGCGGTAGGGCTGCGCCCCGGCGGAGGCCGGCGCGGAATCGGCGTTGGCGATGTTCTCGGCGATGATGCGCATCCGGCCCGACTGGGCCTTGAGGCCCGCGGCCGCCACCGCCAGCGACTTCGTGAATTCCATGGCTCAGGACCCTCCCGCTGCCGCGACTCCGCGGCCGTCGGCGCTCCACATTCGGCCGTCGCGCGTCAGCTCTTGCCGATCGCGATCTTCAGGGTGGTCAGGCTGTGCTGGTACAGCGAGGCGGCGAGCTGGTAGTCCGCCTGGTTCTCGCCGGCCTTCATCATCTCGTCCTCGAGGTTGACGCCGTTGCCGCTGGGCCGGACCTCGAAGCCCTTGGCGCGCTTGGAGTCGGCTCCGACCGTCTGGCCAGGCGGCGCCATGTGGCCCGCGCTCGTGAGCGTCAGGCCGGAGCCGCTGGTGGCGAGGGCGCCGGTCGCCCGATCGAAGCGCGGCTCCACGAGGTCGCGGGGCTTGAACCCCGGCATGTCGGCGTTGGCGACGTTCTCGGCGATCACGCCCTGGCGCGCCTGCGCCCATTGCATCCGCGTGCGCAGCATGCTCAGCACGGGCAGATCGGTGAGGGCCATGGTCGCCTCCGGGATGGCGTGGCCGCGCCGGGACGAGCGGGCTCGGCAAAATCTGCCGCCTACATGGTTAACGGCGCGTTAAGCCCGATCTCAGGGACGCCCGGTGCCCGCGTCGGATCGCGTTGCGGGCGCGGAAATGCCCCGGCTCGTCCGGACCGGCGGCGCAGTCCCGACCTATTGTCTTGCGCGCGCTCAATTAAAAGGTCTGTTAACGAACTCTTAACGTCGTTTGCCTTGCCGCCCCTCCGGCGTGGTATGGATCAAGTCCGTGCCGGCGCGCACCCGCGGCGGTCGGAACGTGCGAGTGCGTAATCTTGCGATGGCTGCAATCCGTGTTCGGCTCTGACGGCTCCCCCATCGTCCAGTATATCGTGATCTTCGCCGTCATCTTCACGGCGCTCGCGGCGATCGTGTTCACGGTGCGCCGGCTCACCGGCCGAAGCCTCGCCCTGCCGGGCCGGTCCGGGAGCCGCGGGCGTCAGCCGCGGCTCGGGATCGTCGACGTGTACGAGCTCGATCGGGCCCGGCAGCTCATCCTGCTGCGCCGGGACAATGTCGAGCACCTGCTCCTCGTGGGCGGCCCCAACGATGTGGTGGTCGAGCGCAACATCCAGCGCGGCCAGCGGCCCCTGCCCGAGGCGGCGATCCGGCCGGAGCTGGCGCCGGAGCCGCTGGACGAGCCGCTCCCGGACCCCCTGGTCCAGGGTGGCCGCCTGCCCGAGCCGCCCCGCGGTCTGCCGGAATCCGGCGGGCGGCGCGCCGAACCGCTGTTCGATCCGGGCTTCGCGATGCCGGTGGTGGTGCCGTCGCCGGTGCCGCGCTCGGCCTCCGCTCCGCCCGTGACGCTGCCCCTCGATCCCGGGCTGTTCGGCGGCGACGAGCCCGGCCAGGACGTCACCGCACCTCTGAGTGCCGCGCCGCCTCAACCCCCGGCGCCGCCCGCGCCCGAGCCGGTGGTGCCGCCGCCGATGGTGTCGCCGCCAATCGCGCCGCCGGCGGTGGAGTCGCCCGCGCCCCCGCCGCGCGAGCCGGTCGCGCCGCGGCGGATCCTGAGCCGAACCGCGCCGCCGCTGATCGAGCCGCGGCCCAACCCGGCCTCCGAGCGCAAGCCCGAGCCGGCACCGGCGGAGCCGGAGCCCGCCCGTCTGGCCCCGAGCCTCGCGGTGCCCTCCGAGCGCAAGTCGGTCGATCCGGTGGTACTGTCCGACATGGCCCGGCAGCTCCAGGCCGCCCTGTCGCGCTCGTCCTCGGCCGTGACGCCGCCGCCGCAGCCCGCGCCCGCCCCGCCGGCGCCCGAGGGCGTCGATCCGCTGGCCGCCGCGATGGCGAGCGTCCCGGTCGAGCCGGTGCCCGCCCCCGCCCCGGTCGACGAGCCGGAGGCCCCCCCGCCCCCACCTCCGCCTCCGCCTCCGCCTCCGGCCAAACCCGTGCCGCCGCCGGCGATGCCCAAGGTCGAACCCCCTCCGCCCGTGCCGGCCCCGCCGCCGCCGCCGCCGTCCGCGCCCAAGCCCGACGCGAAGGGATCCGGCAACCCGTTCTCGGTGGAGGAGATCGAGGCCGAGTTCGCCCGCCTCCTCGGTCGCCCGCTCGACAAGCGGAGCTGAGGAGCTCCGCCCCCGCCGAGCGGGCGCGTCGGGACCGCGTCCTCGATCGCGAGAACCGCGGTTTACCGACGGTTAACCATCTTCCGGGACGTTCCGGCCCGGAGGATGTCGCTATGCTCGCGCTGGATGCTGGAACGGCTCACCGGAGCCGCGCTTACAGGGCCTTCCGGCTCGACCGGGCGGGCCGCGTCCGCGCGGCCGAGATCCTGTCGGCCGAGGACGACACGCAGGCGCGCCGCCGCGCCCGGGCGATGGTCGGGCGCGACGCGATCGAGCTGTGGGAGCGGACGCGCTTCCTCGGGCGCTTCGAGCCCACCGTGGCGGCGGCTCAGGATCGCGCCGGCCGCTGAGGCCGGCGGCGCCCGCCCGTCCCGTCAGCGGCCGGCAGTCTCCGGCATGGCCAGCACGGCGAGGAAGCTGAGGATCGCGGCCCCCGCTAGGTAGAACCCGACGAAGCCGATGCCGCCGTAGGCCGCGAGCTGCTGCGCGATGTAGGGCGCCCCCGAGGCCCCCAGGATCCCCGCCAGGTTGTAGGTCACCGAGGCGCCCGTGTAGCGCACCCGCGTCGGGAACAGCTCAGGCAGGACGGCGCCCATCGGTCCGAACACCCACCCCATTGTCAGGAGGCTGAGGCACAGGAAGCCGAGGACCGGCGGCCAGGTGCCGGTGCCGGCGGCGTGGCCCAGCATCGGCCCCATGAGGAAGCCCAGCAGGAACGTCACAGCCATGCCGGAGAGCAGCACAGGCCGGCGGCCGAAGCGGTCGGCTGCGGCCCCCGACACGACGGTGCCGAGCGCCATGAAGCAGACCGCGATGCACTCGAACAGCAGGAAGGTCGGCCGGCTGTAGCCGAGGGTGCCGGTGCCGTAGCCCAGGGCGAAGACGGTCGAGAGGTAGAACACCGCGTAGACCGCCACCATCGCGAAGGTGCCGACCAGGACGGCGTGTCCGTGCTGGGTCAGCATGGTGGCGAAGGGCACGCGCTCCGGCCGGGCCTGGCTGAGCGCCGCCTTGAAGGCCGGCGTCTCGGTGAGTTTCAGGCGCACGTAGAGCCCGACGCCGACGAGCGCCGCCGAGGCCAGGAACGGCAGGCGCCAGCCCCAGGCCTGGAAGCTCTCGGGCGTCAGGCCGAAGCTGAGGGCGAGGAAGCCGAGATTGGCCAGGACGAAGCCGACCGGCGCCCCGAGTTGCGGGAAGATGCCGTACCACGCGCGCCGGCCCGGCGGCGCGTTCTCGACCGCCAGCAGCGCCGCGCCGCCCCACTCGCCGCCGAACCCGATCCCCTGCCCGCAGCGCAGGATGCACAGCGCCGCCGGCGCCCACCAGCCGACCGACGCGTAGGTCGGCAGGCAGCCGATCAGCACCGTGGAGATGCCCATGATCAGCAGGGACGCCACCAGCGTCGCCTTGCGGCCGACCCGGTCGCCGAAATGCCCGAACAGGGCCGCGCCGACGGGCCGCGCGATGAACGCGATGGCGAAGGTCGCGAAGGCGCTGAGCTGCTGCACGCCGGGCGCGCCGGCGGGGAAGAAGACCGGGCCGATCACCAGGGCGGTGGCGGTGGCGTAGATGTAGAAGTCGAAGAACTCGATCGCCGTCCCGACGAAGCTCGCGGCGAGGATCCGCCGAGCACTCGGGGGGGCGCTCGGGGCGGCCTGCGAGGGGTCTGCGGTGTTGCCCGCGGGGTCGATGGTCTGCAGCATGATCGGGATGGGGGGATCCGGGTCGGTCGCGGCGCTTTCGCACGGGCCGCCGGGGGCCGATACCCCGCTCCGGACATGGGCATCCGCCCTGGACGCGGAGGTCGCTGTGCGGTGCACCGACGGCGGCCTTGCGTTCCCCTGTCCCCTTCGCCAAGCTGAACGGCCATATTCCGCGACGGTCGCCGGCCGCGGCGCCGTCCCTATCACTTGAGTATTGCGATGAGAGTCACTGTCGAGCGCGCGGCCCTGCTCAGGTCGCTCGGCCACGTGCACCGGGTCGTCGAGCGCCGCAACACGATCCCGATCCTGTCGAACGTGCTCCTGCGCGCGGAAGGGTCGGGTCTCCAGCTCCGGGCGACGGATCTCGACATCGAGGTGACCGAGAGCGTGCCGGCGGACGTGGCGGATGCGGGCGCCACAACCGTGCCGGCACACGTGATCTACGACATCGTGCGCAAGCTCCCCGACGGCGCGCAGGTCTCCCTGGAGACCGGCGGCGAGTCCGGCCAGATGACGATCCGGTCCGGACGCTCGCGCTTCGCCCTGGGCGCCCTGCCGGAGGGCGACTTCCCGGACCTCGCCGCCGGCGAGATGCCGCACGGCTTCGAGATCGCCGCCGCCGACCTGAAGCGGCTGATCGAGAAGACCCAGTTCGCGATCTCCACCGAGGAGACCCGCTACTATCTGAACGGCATCTACCTGCACACGCTGGAGACCGAGAACGGCCCGGCGATGCGGGCGGTGGCAACGGACGGCCACCGGCTCGCCCGCGTCGAGATCCCGGCCCCGCAGGGCAGCGTCGGCATGCCGGGCGTGATCGTGCCGCGCAAGGCGGTCGCCGAGATTCAGAAGCTCCTCGACGACGGCGGCGAGACCGTCGCGGTCGACCTGTCGCCCGCGAAGATCCGCCTGCGCTTCGCCGGCGGCCTGACGCTGATCTCCAAGCTGATCGACGGCACCTTCCCGGATTACCAGCGGGTGATCCCGGCCAACAACGACAAGCGGCTGACCGTCGAGCGCGACGCCTTCGCGAAGGCCGTGGACCGGGTCTCGACGATCTCGTCGGAGCGCGGGCGCGCGGTGAAGCTCGGGCTCGCCGAAGGGCGCCTCGCGCTCTCGGTGAACAACCCGGATTCCGGTAGTGCCACCGAGGAGCTCGACGTCGACTACGAGGCGGCCGGCCTCGATATCGGCTTCAACGCCCGCTACCTCCTCGACATCACCGCGCAGCTCGAGGGCGACACCGCCCTGTTCAAGCTCGCGGATCCCGGCTCGCCGACCCTGATCCAGGACCGCGAGGGCGCGCCGGCGTTGTACGTGCTGATGCCGATGCGGGTGTGAGGCGGCCGCGCGGATCCCGGTCCCGCCCTCGTCCCGAGGTGCCGGAGCGCAGCGGGGGCCGCGCGGGAGGTCCCCGGACGGCGATGTGGTTTCTGGAGCCCGCCCGCGCGGCCCGCTGACGCGGGCGCCTCGGGGCGAGGTGGTTGGATGGGATGTCAGACAGCAAGGGACGGTTGAGCGCGGCGCGTCTCGGCCCCTCGGTTCACCCCTCGGTTCACCGATGAGCGACATCCGCGATCCGCGGGACGAGCCCGACGGGTCGAGCCTGCGCGTCACCCGCCTGATCGCCCGCGATTTCCGCAACCACGCGGACCTCGAACTGACGCCCGAGGCCCGCTTCGTCGCGCTGGTCGGGGAGAACGGCGCGGGCAAGACCAACCTGCTCGAGGCGCTCTCGCTGTTCGTACCGGGCCGGGGCCTGCGCCGGGCGGAGTTCGCCGCCATGGCGCGCAGCGGCGGCCCGGGCGGATTCGCGGTCTCGCTCACCCTCGATCGCGACGGCGCCGAGCACCGGCTCGGCACCGGGCTCGAGCCGCCGGGTCCCGACGGGCGCGCGAGCCGGCTGTGCCGGATCGACGGCGCCACCGCGGCCTCGCCGGTGGCGTTCAGCGAGTTCCTGCGGGTCGTCTGGCTGACCCCCGACCTCGACGGCCTGTTCCGCGGGGCGGCCGGAGACCGGCGACGGTTCCTCGACCGTCTCGTGCTGGCGGTCGACGCCGCCCACGGCGCCCGGGTCTCCGCGCTGGAGCGGGCCCTGCGCTCGCGCAACCGCCTGCTGGAGGAGCGGCCCGACGACGACCGCTGGCTCGACGCGGTGGAGCGGGAGGTCGCGGAGCTCGGCGTCGCCGTGGCGCTCGCCCGGCGCGAGACCGCCGAGCGCCTCGACCGGCTGATCGCCGAGACCCGGGACGACGCGCAGCCCTTCCCCTGGGCGGCCATCCGCCTCGAGGGCGACCTCGACGATCTGGTCGCGGTCTGGCCGGCCCTCGAGGCCGAGGATCGCTACCGCATGGCGCTCCGCAACGGCCGCAACCGGGACCGGGCCGCCGGCCGCACGCTGATCGGGCCGCAGAGCAGCGACCTCGTGGTCCGCCACGGCCCGAAGGACGTGCCGGCCGGGACGGCGTCCACGGGCGAGCAGAAGGCGCTGCTCATCGGCCTCGTCCTCGCCCACGCGCGGCTGGTGCAGGCCATGAGCGGCATCGCCCCGCTGATCCTCCTGGACGAGGTGGCGGCCCACCTCGATCCCCGCCGCCGGGCCGGCCTGTTCGAGGCCCTCGAGGCCCTGCCGGGGCAGGTCTGGATGACCGGCGCCGACCCGGACGCCTTCGCGCAGGCCGGCACCCGGACGCAGGTCCTGCGGGTCGGCGGCTGATCGGCCTCAGGCCGCCCGGACCGACCCGAGGAAGCGGGAGACCTCGACGCCCAGATGCTCGGACTGGCGCGACAGCTCGCCGGCCGCCCCCAGAACCTGGGCTGCCGCGGCGCCGGTCTCTTCCGAGGCCCGCGCCACGCCGGCGATGTTGCTCGTCACCTCGTCGGTGCCGGCCGCCGCCTGCGAGACGTTGCGGACGATCTCCTGCGTGGCCGCGCCCTGCTGCTCCACCGCCGCCGCGATGGTGGCGGCGACCGCGTCGATCTCGCGGATCCGGGCGGCGATCGTGTCGATGGCCGAGACCGCCTGGCCGGTCACACCCTGGATCTGGCCGATCTGCTGGCTGATCTCCTCGGTGGCCCGGGCGGTCTGGCCGGCGAGCTCCTTGACCTCGGCGGCGACGACCGCGAATCCGCGGCCAGCCTCGCCGGCCCGGGCCGCCTCGATCGTGGCGTTGAGCGCCAGCAGGTTGGTCTGCCCGGCGATGTTCGCGATGAGCCCGACCATGTCGCCGATGCGCGTCGCCGCCTGGCTGAGCGCCTGAACGAGGTGCTGGGTCTCGTCCGCCTCGCCGACCGCCGCCTGCGCGAGGTTGGCCGAGCCGAGGACCTGCCGGCCGATCTCCTGCACGGAGGTGCCCAGCTCCTCGGCGGCGGCCGCCACGGTCTGGACGTTGGCGGAGGCCTGCTCGGCGGCGGCCGCCACCGTGGTGGACTGGCTGGCCGTCTCGGTCGCGCTCGACGTCATGGTCTGCGCCGTGGCCTGCAACTCGGTGGCCGAGGACGAGACCATCCCGACGATGCTCCCCACGGCCCGCTCGAACCCGTCCACGAGTTCCACCATGGTCCGCCTGCGCGCGGCCGCTGCCGCCTCGTCGGCGCGGCGCTTCATCTCGGCTTCCTCGGCGGCCTTACGGGCGACCATGACCTTGATGCCCTCGACGGCCTTGCCGACGGCGCCCACCTCGTCCCTTCGGGCGGCCTCGGGGATCTCGGCCTCGACCTCGCCCTGCGCCATCCGCTGCAGGACCTTGACCAGCCGGTCGAGCGGCCGCGTGATCCCGACCGTGGCGATGAACACCGCCGCCAGCAGCCCCGCCAGCATGCCGAGACCGCTGACGATCATCAGCGTCCGGCGGGTCTCGTTGGTCTGATCGGTCAGGTCGCCCGAGCCCCTATGCATGTACGCATCGATGTCCTCGGCCATCCGGTTGCCGTCGGTCAGCAAGCCGGAGAACGTCGGATCGATCGCCGTGTGGATCAGCGCGATGGCTTGCTCGTTCTGATTGGCAGTGCCCAGCCGGCGGACCTCGCTCACGTCCCTGAGATAGCGCTCGATCCGCGCGGCCTGCTCATCGATGCGCGCGGCGAAGGTCGGTGCGTGCGATCGGAGGCTCGGAAGGAGCGCCCTCACCGCGGGCAGCGCGGCCTCGAAGCCCCCGTTGGCGGCCTGCATCTGGCCCTGATCGGTCTCCGCGATGATCCGGTAGACCCAGTAATTCAACTCGATCACCAGGCGGTTCAGCCTGCGTGCCTCCGCCACCGCCGTCGCCTCGCGGGCGAGGAACTCGCTGTAGCGGTCGTCGATGACCGTCATCCGCGCCTGAGCGTACCAGATACATCCGCCGACAATCACGCATATCAGCGCGATGACGGCAGCAATTTTTGGAAGTATATTGATATTGGATAAGCGTATCACTGTCTTGAAATCCCTTCACTCGATCGATGATCGGCCTCATGATCTCATGGGATTCACTTTGGTCGTCGAGGTCGATAAAGCGTTGGAAGCGCGATTGTGTCAATGAGAAATATCATTGTGCGGTTTGATTTTGTGTCTCCGAGCCTTCTGCGATATCTTATATCAGCATGGCTCCTCATATATTGACTCTAATACACTCCTTGGAAAGATTTAAAGAACAGATATTGATTTAGGATATGCAATATGGGATCGGTCTATACGGGCCGGGTTCTTCGACAGCTCGTGGCCGACGTCCCGGGGCGCGACCCCGGCGCCGCGCCACCGGCCTTTTCGCGGCTGCGGATCGCGCCACATAGTGGGCGCTGCACGCCGCCGGCGTGCCCACGGAACTCCGCGCGCATGTCCAAGCCCGTCCACGCCATGATCCGCGTCCTCGAGGAAGAGCGCGCGCGCGACTACTATGCCCGTGCCTTCGGTCTCGCGGTGTCCGGCCGGTTCGACTTCCCGGACTTCACCCTCGTCTACATGCGGGATCCGGACTCGCCGTTCGAGCTGGAGCTCACGGTGAACAAGGGCCGCGACAAGCCCTACGATCTCGGCGACGGCTACGGGCACATCGCCTTCGTGGTCGACGACGTGGAGGCCGAGCACGCCCGGCACCGGCGCGAGGGCTTCACGGCCACCGACGTCAAGACCCTCAAGCACGGGGACGACGTGCTCGCGCGGTTCTTCTTCGCCACCGACCCGGACGGCTACAAGATCGAGGTCATCCAGCGCGGCGGCCGCTTCGCGTGACCGGTCCGGTCCGCCATTCCCTCTCCGGAACGTCTTCGAGATCCATGCAGGACAAGACCCGCATCGTCTGCATCCGCCACGGGCAGTCGACCTTCAACGCGGCCCACCGGCACGGGGGCGGCGATCCCGGCCTGCCCGACGCCCGCCTGACCGAGCTGGGCCAAGCCCAGGCCCGGGCCGCGCGGGAGCGGCTCCGGCCGATCCCCTTCGACCTCGTGGTGGTCTCGCCCCTGACCCGCGCCATCGAGACCGCGGCGATCCTGTTCGGCGAGCATCCGAGCCGGCCGCGGGTGCTGGTCGAGGTGCTGCACCGCGAGTGCCAGGAGAGCAGCTGCGATGTCGGCCGGGCCGCCTCGGAGATCGCCGCGGACTTCCCCCACCTCGATGTCGGGCACCTGCCCGAGGTCTGGTGGCACGCGGAGCCCGGCTGCGAGGTCGGCGGCTACCCGGTGGAGCCCCGCCCCCTGTTCGACGCCCGGGTCGCGGCGTTCCGCGATTGGCTGCGGGCCCGGCCGGAGACCACCATCGCGGTGGTCGGCCACGGGACGTTCTTCTACCACCTCACCGGCACGTTCCTGGAGAATTGCGGCACCATCGACTTCGATCTCGACGCCGCGCCCGCGGCGGCCTGATCAGGCCGGCACCCGGGCGCGCGCCGCGTCCATGCGCTGACGGGCGCCGGCGACGGCGATCTCCGGCGCCTGCCGGCCGATGGCGAGGGCCTCCGCGAGGATCGTGCAGGCCTCGGCCCAGGTTCCGGTCAGGAACGGCGCCGCCCCCTCGGCCACCTCGGCGGCGCAGCGCGCGTCCTCGCCGGCGCGTTCCGCCGCCGTCGCGGTGCGGGACACCGCCGCGGTCAGCGCGCCTTCCCGCCAGCGCCGCGCCTGGGCCGCCGCCTGCGCGCGCGCCCCGCCCCGCCACGCAGCCGCGCGGGCCGCCGCCAGGGCCGCGGGCCAGTCGGGCGCGCCGGAGCAGGCTTCCGCGTCCTCGACCATCCCGGCGACCGCGCAGAGCGGCGCCAGGATGCGGCGGACGCTCTCCAGCGCCAGATGCCGGGTGCGGGCGCCCTCGATCTCCGCCGTGTCGGCGCTGCCCGACAGGCGCAGGACGAAGGCCATCAGCTGCGGCCGCACCTCGTCCGGCATGGCGTCGTTGAGCCCGAGGGCGTAGGCGGCGGCCGGCCGCGAGAAGCAGGGTGGGCAGTCCGCGCTGGAGCGGATCGCCCGGTAGGGCAGGCCCGCGGCCACCATCGCGGCCTCGTTGATGCAGGTCCCGCCGTCTGGCCCGGGGAAGGGATGCGATCCAGCGAGCAGACGCCAGTTCAGGATCGTCGCGAAGTCGGGATGCATCGGCGCGCGCTCCGTCTCGGTCGCGCAGCGTGGCACGCCGCGCCCCGGAAGGCGAGGCCCTTCAGCCGCCGAGGCCCGGGGCGAGGCCCGAGAGCATCGCGGCGCCCAGGACCAGCACGAAGGCGGCGGCGACGAGTTCGAGGCCACCGAGCGCCAGGAGTCCGGCCTGTCCTCGTCCGCCCGCGAGGCGCAGCGCCACCCGCTTGGCGAAGACCGCGAGGCAGGCCAGGGCCGTCGTGGTCAGCGCGGTGCCGAGCGCCATCGCCAGGACCGCCAGCACGCCCGCGCCGGGCACGCCCTGCGACACCGCGAAGACGAGGACCAGCACGGCGCCGGCGCAGGGGCGTGTCCCGGCCGCCAGCACCACCCCGGCCCGCTCGCGCCACGTGTCGAGGGTGTCGAGGGCCTGCGGTTCCGGCAGGTGGCTGCAGCCCGGGCCGCAACCCGCGCCGAGATTGGCGAGGCGACCGGCTTTGCGCCACGTCAGGACCAGCCCGATCAGGGCGACGAGGGCGAAGCTCACGGTCTCGATCAGGGTGCCGGCCCGGGTGATGCTCGCCGCCGTGGCGTTGAGGACCAGCGTGCCGAGGCCGACGATCGCCCCGGCCACGCAGGCCTGGAGCAGCGCGGCGCAGACGCTCAGCGCGGCGCCGCGCCGGAGCGCCCGCTCCCCCGCCAGGATGTAGCCGGCGATCACCGCCTTGCCGTGGCCCGGGCCGGCGGCGTGGAACACGCCGTACGCGAAGGCGAGGCCGATCAGCGGGGTCCAGCTGCCGCCGCCCCGCAGCGCGCTCACCGCGGCGTTGAGGCTGCGGGAGAAGCTCGCCTGCAGCGCCAGGATGACGCCGCCGAGACCCGTGGCGGCCGGCGCGGCCTCGCGGAAGCCGATCCCGAAGGGCGAGCGCGGCGGCGGCGCGGCGAGGCCGGGCGCGACCAGCCACGCGATCGCGGCCGCGAGCAGCGCGGCCAGCGCGATGGCCGCGGCCATGAGGCCGAGCCTCAGCCCCAGCCGTCCCGCCCCGGCGGGGGCGACGATCCCGATGCCTACGGACATGCCACGAGAACCCGGCTGGCGAACTGCACCCCGTAGGTCGAGGCGGCAGTGAGCGCCTCGAAGAAGGCCTCGGTCATGCCCGGCGACCCGGCATCGGCCGTCTTCGGCTGCTCGGTCTTCGGCCGGGTGACCGTGGCGGCGCAGCCCTGGGGCGCACCCGCGAGGGTGGCGGCGTCCGCGCCCTCGGCGAACGAGAAGGCGACGAAGTAGGTCGGGTCGTAGACCTCCAGCGTGGCGACCCCCCGCCCCTGCTGGACCGGGGTCTTCAGGGGCAGCAGGAAGGTCATGACCAGCGCCCGGTCGTCCATGTGCGCCGCCGGCTCCTTCGGATCGCCGAAGGCCTGCTCCTTGCCGCCGACCTTCAGCTTCGTGAAGTAGCCGAACTCGGCGAGGTTGGCGGTGTTCTCGGCGGCGAGCCCGGCGAGCTCCTCCGGGCTGAGCTTGCCGTCCTTGTTGGTGTCGAGGCCCTGCGTGACGAAGGCCGTGTACTCGGGATCGAAGCTCCACGTGTCGCGGACGCCGACGAGCTTGCCGTCCGCGTAGACGAGCTGCGCCTTGGCGGTCACCCAGACGTGCGGGTGGGCGGAGGCCGCCGAGGCGGCGCAGCCGAGGGCGGCGGCCAGTGCCAGGGCGAGCGGTTTCGGGCAGGGCGCGGCGATCAGCATGGACGGTGGCACGCTCGCGGCGGGAGGGAAGCGATCAGGCCGCGTCTTCCTCGCGTGCCGGTTGGGCGAAAGCGAGGCGCCGTCCGGTCGTCGCGCCTGTCCCCGCGCCGGTCACTCGCCCCCGTCGAGGCCCATCAGCTGGAAGCTGACCCGCAGGTCGTTCGACATCGGGATGTCGAGGCGTTCGCCGTTGGGCAGGCGCTTGAGGAACCAGCGCTCGTAGGTCCAGCGCAGCGCCCGCGACTCGGCGAGTCGCGTGAAGGTCTGCTGCACGAGGCCGGCGAGTTCCGGATCGTCCTTGCGGAACATGATCCCGTAGGGCTCGTAGGAGAGCTTGTCGGGCAGCACCGTGTAGTTCGCCCCGTCCTTCGCGTCCGTGGCGATCAGCCCGTAGAGCAGCACGTCGTCGGTGGCGAAGGCGTCGGCCTTGCCGGCCTTGACCATCGCGTAGGAGGCAGCGTGGTCGGGCGCCGTCACCACCTGCGCGTCGATCTTCAGGCGGGCGAACTGTTCGCGCACGGCCTTCTCGTTGGTGGTGCCGGCCGTGACCACCACGGTCTTCCCGCCGAGATCGCGGTAGGAGGCGATGCCCGATCCGCGCTTCACCAGCAGCTGCGTCGCGCTGATGTAGTCCACCGGCGAGAAGGCGACCTGCTTGCGGCGCTCGGCATTGGCGGTGGTCGAGCCGCACTCGAGGTCGATCTTGCCGGAGGTCACCGCCTCGATGCGGCTCTCGGCCGTGACCGGTGCGTAGCGGATCTTCACCGGCCGGCCGATCGCCGCCTGGATGTCGTCCGCGATCTCGCCGCAGAGGTCGATGGCGTAGCCGATCGGTCGGGGGCTCCCGTCCGACTGCTTGCCCTCCACGAAGGAGAACGGCACCGAGCTCTCCCGGTAGCCGAGGACGATCTCCCCGCGCTCGGCGACGCTCCTGAGCGTCCCGGTGAGCACCTCGACGGCGGAGGCGGGCGTCGCCGCCAGCGCCAGCGCCAGAACCGCGACGAGCCGCATCGTCATCACTCCGCCTCCGAAGGGCACCGCACAAGCCACGCCGCGATTCAGGGCACCCGTGAGAGCGCTCATGAGAGCGGCCGTCCTGCGCCCGCCATCGCGGCGCGCGCAGATTTCGCCGGACTGGCCCCTACTCCGCGGGCGAGGCCACCGTGCCGACATGGTCGAGGCGCTGGTCGGTGGTGCTGAGCTGGCCCTCCCACTTGGCGACCGCCACGGTGGCGACGCTGTTGCCGAGCACGTTGGTGGCCGACCGGCCCATGTCGAGGAACTGGTCGATCCCGATGATCAGCAGCAGCCCGGCCTCCGGGATGTTGAAGTGCGACAGCGTCGCCGAGATCACCACCAGCGAGGCGCGCGGCACGCCGGCCATGCCCTTCGAGGTCACCATCAGCAGGAGCAGCATCGTGAGCTGCTGGCCCCAGCTCAGCGGGATGTTGTAGGCCTGCGCGATGAACATCACCGCGAAGGTGCAGTACATCATCGAGCCGTCGAGATTGAACGAGTAGCCCATCGGCAGCACGAACGAGGTGATCCGGTTCGGCACCCCGAACTTCTCCAGGTTCGAGAGCATCTTGGGGTAGGCGGCCTCGCTCGACGCCGTCGAGAAGGCCAGCACGAAGGGCTCCTTGATCAGGTTGAACAGGCGCATGATGCCGCCGCCCCCGAGCAGCAGGAAGCCGACGCCCATCAGCAGCGTCCAGAGCACGCCGAGGCTGATGTAGAACTCCACGAGGAACTTGCCGTAGGTCACGAGCACGCCGATGCCCTGCGTGGTGATCGTCGCCGCGATGGCGGCGAACACCGCAACGGGGGCGAACATCATCACGTAGCCCGTCACCTTGAGCATGACGTCGGCGATGCCCTCGATGCCCTGCGCGAGCAGGCGGCCCTTCTCGCCGAGGGCGGCGAGGCCCACGCCGAAGAAGATCGAGAAGACCACGATCTGCAGGATCTCGTTGTTGGCCATCGCCTCGACGGCGCTCTTCGGCACGAGGTGCGTCACGAACTCCTTGAGCGAGAGCGAAGCCGCCTTGAGCCCGGTGCCGGCCCCGGCATCGGGCAGCGGCAGGTTCAGGTTGTGGCCGGGCTGCATCAGGTTGACCATGATGAGGCCGAGCATCAGAGAGCAGAACGAGGCGCCGACGAACCAGAGCAGCGCCTTGCCGCCGACCCGGCCGACGGAGGCGGTATCCCCGAGATGGGCGATGCCGACGACCAGCGTGGAGAAGACCAGCGGCGCGATGATCATCTTGATCAGGCGGAGGAACACGTCGGAGACCAGCGCGATGTAGCCGGCGATCTCCTTGGCGGTCTGCGGATCGGGCCAGGTGATGCTGCAGGCGTAGCCCACGGCGATGCCGAGGAGCATGCCGATGAAGATCATCGTCGTGAGTCGCGACCCTGCCATCGGTACTGCTCCTCGCCTGGGCCCGGGATGATCGAGCATTGCAATTCGTTAACGTGTCGCAGGAACTGCGCCACACGCAAGCCCGGCCAGGGGGCGTTACTGGCGTGGTCGACTGTTTTCACGCGACGCTCGGGCGGCGATGAAACCGGTGGCCGGTGTGCTACGGCTGCGGTACGAGACTTGCCCCGCCAAGCTGCCTGCGCTCTCCGTAGGCGGCCCAAGCAACCTGCGCGCGAGAGTTCATGGACGTCTTCGTACAGCAGCTCATCAACGGGCTGACGCTCGGCTCGATCTACGGCCTGATCGCGATCGGCTACACGATGGTGTTCGGCATCATCGGCATGGTGAACTTCGCCCACGGCGACGTCTTCATGGTCTCCTGCTTCATCGCACTCATCACCTTCCTGCTGCTGACGGTCTGGCTCGGGGTCAGCTCCATCGCGCTGGCCTTCCTGGTGGTGCTGGTGGTCGCCATGGTGCTGACCGCCCTGTGGGGCTGGGCGATCGAGCGGGTGGCCTACCGGCCGCTGCGCGGCTCGTTCCGCCTCGCGCCGCTGATCTCGGCGATCGGCGTCTCGATCTTCCTGTCGAACTTCGTGCAGGTCGTGCAGGGCGCGCGCAACAAGCCGACCCCGCCGATGCTGTCGGGCGGCATCACGCTGTTCGAGCGCGACGGCTACGCGGTGTTCCTGGCCTGGAAGCAGGTGCTGATCATGGCGGTGACCGCCGTGCTGCTCACCGGCTTCTGGTACCTCGTGCAGCGCACGCCCTTCGGCCGGGCGCAGCGCGCCTGCGAGCAGGACCGCAAGATGGCGGCTTTGCTCGGCATCGACGTGGACCGCACGATCTCGCTGACCTTCGTGCTCGGCGCCGCGCTCGCGGCTGTCGCGGGCGTCCTCTACCTCATGTACTACGGCGTCGTGTCCTTCTCGGACGGGTTCGTGCCCGGCGTGAAGGCGTTCACGGCGGCGGTGCTCGGCGGCATCGGCTCGCTGCCCGGCGCCGTGCTCGGTGGCCTGATCATCGGCCTGATCGAGACCTTCTGGTCGGCCTATTTCTCCATCGAGTACAAGGACGTCGCCGCCTTCTCGATCCTGGCGATCGTGCTGATCTTCATGCCGTCGGGCATCCTGGGCCGGCCCGAGGTCGAGAAAGTCTGATGGCCGCCTCGCAGAACGCTCTCCCCGGCTCCGCGATGGCCGGCATCCTGCGCGACGCCGCCCTCTACGCCCTCGTCACCTTCGGCCTCTGTGTCCCGATCATCGCCTACCGGACCGATCCCGGGCCCGGGAGCGAGCTGGTGCTCGTGCCGCGCTGGGGGCTGGTGGCGGCGCTCTGCGCGGCGATCTTCGCGCTGCGCCTCGTCCAGCGCCTCGTGCTGCTGCGCCGCGACGCGCGGCGGGCGCTGACTCCATCCCCGGCCCAGGCCACCGAGGCGGTGCACGGCGAGCCCGATGCCGGGCAGAAGACCTCGAAGGTCGGCCTCTGGCTGTTCATCTTCGTCGCGCTGACCCTGCCGATGATCTCCGCGCTGGCGACCGGCGGCCTGTCCTCGGCCCGCTACTGGATCGACCTCGGCATCCTGATCCTGACCTACGTCATGCTCGGCTGGGGCCTGAACATCGTGGTCGGCCTCGCGGGCCTGCTCGACCTCGGCTACGTCGCCTTCTACGCGGTCGGGGCCTATTCCTACGCGCTGCTGTCGACGACCTTCGGCCTGTCGTTCTGGGTCTGCCTGCCGCTGGCGGGCCTGTTCGCCGGCCTGTGGGGCATGATCCTCGGCTTCCCGGTGCTGCGCCTGCGCGGCGACTACCTCGCCATCGTCACCCTGGCCTTCGGCGAGATCATCCGCCTGGTCCTGATCAACTGGACCGACGTCACCGGCGGCGGGGCCGGCATCTCGTCGATCCCGCGGGCGACCTTCTTCGGCATCCCGTTCACGGCGGGCGAGGGCGGGTTCGCCGCGACCTTCGGCATCCCGTACGACTCGATGCACCGGCTGATCTTCCTGTACTACCTGATCCTCGGGTTGGCCTTGATCACCAACTTCGTCACCCTGCGCCTGCGCCGCCTGCCCATCGGGCGGGCCTGGGAGGCCCTGCGCGAGGACGAGATCGCCTGCCGCTCGCTCGGCATCGACACCACCGCCACGAAGCTCACGGCCTTCGCGCTGGGCGCGGCCTTCGGGGGCTTCGCCGGCTCGTTCTTCGCCGTGCGCCAGGGCTTCATCAGCCCGGAGAGCTTCAACTTCCTGGAGAGCGCCATCATCCTGGCGATCGTCGTCCTCGGCGGCATGGGCAGCCAGGTCGGCGTCGCGATCGCCGCAGTGGCGATGGTCGGCGGGCCGGAGATGCTGCGCAACCTCGGGTTCCTGAAGGCCGTGTTCGGCGAGGGCTTCGACCCCAGCGAGTACCGGCTGCTGCTGTTCGGGCTCGCCATGGTCGCCATGATGGTCTGGCGGCCGCGCGGGCTGATCTCGGAGCGGATGCCGTCCGTGTCGCTCGGCCAGCGGCGCGCGGTCTCGGGCGCCCATGTCAGCGAGGGGCACGGCTGATGGCGACGTCCCCCCTCCCCCCGCCGGTGCTCACGGTCGAGCACCTGACCATGCGGTTCGGCGGCCTCACCGCCGTCTCCGACCTGTCCTTCGAGGCGCGCCGCGGCGACATCACCGCGCTGATCGGCCCGAACGGGGCCGGCAAGACCACGGTGTTCAACTGCATCACCGGCTTCTACAAGCCCACCGAGGGCATGCTGACGCTGGCGCACGCCGACGGCACGGCGCACCTGCTGGAGCGGCTTCCGAACCACAAGGTGAACCGCACCGCGCGGGTCGCCCGCACCTTCCAGAACATCCGCCTGTTCCAGGGCATGACCGTCCTGGAGAACCTGCTCGTCGCCCAGCACGCGCCGCTGATGCGGGCCTCGGGCTACACGATCCTCGGGCTGCTCGGCCTCAAGACCTACCGGGACGCGCAGGCCGCGGCGATCGAGCGGGCCAAGGCCTGGCTCGAGCGCATCGACCTGATGAAGCGGGCGGATGATCCGGCGGGCGCCCTGCCCTACGGCGCGCAGCGGCGCCTGGAGATCGCCCGGGCGATGTGCACCGACCCGGTGCTGCTCTGCCTCGACGAGCCGGCGGCCGGCCTCAACCCGCGGGAATCGGCCGAGCTGAACGGCCTCCTGCGCCACATCCGCGACGAGCACGACACCTCGGTGCTGCTGATCGAGCACGACATGTCGGTGGTGATGGAGATCTCCGACCACGTGGTCGTGCTCGATTACGGCGTGAAGATCGCCGACGGCTCCCCCGCCGATGTGCGGGCCGACCCGAAGGTGATCGCCGCCTATCTCGGCGTCGAGGACGAGGAGGTCGAGGCCGTGGAGGCCGAGGTCGGGATCACCGTGCCGCACGGGGACGCGGCGCACACGGGAGCGTCGGCATGAGCGTCGCCGGCATCAACGTCCTCGTCGAGGAGACGCGGGCGATCCAGGCGGGACGGAAGCCGCCGCTCCTCGCGGTGCGCGACGTCTCGACCTATTACGGCAGCGTCGCGGCCCTGCGCGGGGTCGACCTCGACGTGGCCGAGGGCGAGATCGTCACGCTGATCGGCGCCAACGGCGCCGGCAAGTCGACCCTGATGATGACGATCTTCGGCAGCCCCCAGGCGCGCTCGGGGACGATCACCTACGACGGCCGCGACATCACCCGGCTGCCGACCCACGCGATCGCCCGGCTCGGCATCGCCCAGTCGCCGGAGGGGCGCCGGGTCTTCCCGCGCATGACCGTCTACGAGAACCTCCAGATGGGCGCCGCGCTCCATGACGGTCGCTTCTTCGCCGAGGATCTGGAGAAGGTCTGCGCCCTGTTCCCGCGGGTCAAGGAGCGCCTCAACCAGCGCGCCGGCACCATGTCGGGCGGCGAGCAGCAGATGCTGGCCATCGCCCGGGCGCTGATGAGCCGCCCGCGGCTGCTGCTGCTCGACGAGCCGTCGCTCGGCCTCGCGCCGCTCGTGGTGAAGGGCATCTTCGACGCGATCCGGGAGCTGAACCGGACCGACGGCATGACGATCTTCCTCGTCGAGCAGAACGCCTACCACGCCCTCAAGCTCGCCCATCGCGGCTACGTGCTGGTCAACGGTCGGGTCACGATGAGCGGGACGGGTCGGGCGCTGCTCGACGACCCGAACGTCCAGGCCGCCTACCTGGAGGGGGGCCATGCCGGCCCGGTCGGGGCATGATGCCGTTTTCGGTTGATGCCATTGGCATCCCCGTCTTTGCGAGCGGAGCGAAGCAATCCAGGGCGGCGCCCCACCTTTCGAGGCTGCGCTCCCCTGGGTCACCTCGCTGCGCTCGCGATGACGGCGAGGGG
The DNA here is from genome assembly GCF_001424445.1 of Methylobacterium sp. Leaf361. Taxonomy (NCBI): domain Bacteria; kingdom Pseudomonadati; phylum Pseudomonadota; class Alphaproteobacteria; order Hyphomicrobiales; family Methylobacteriaceae; genus Methylobacterium; species Methylobacterium sp. Leaf361. Next base: position 33,127 of record NZ_LMPY01000089.1, read on the forward strand.
CGCGTTAACCGAAGCAATCGACCGGACATCACATGAGCATGCTGCAGGGGATCCTGTACGAGGAGCCGTCGGCCTGGCTGTTCCTGCTGGTGACCGTCGTGATGGGCGGGTGGGCCGGATGGATGGCCGCTCGCGGCATCGCCCGGGGCTGGCGGCCGTTCTGGCAATGCGCCCTGGCGCTGCTTCTGGTGGCAGCCGCCGTGCGCTTCATTCACTACGCCCTGTTTTCGGGCACCCTGCTGTCGCTGCACTACTATGCGGTCGACGCGGTCATCGTCATGATCATCGGCGCTGCGGGCTTCCGCTACACGCGGACGCGCCAGATGACGAGCCAGTACCGCTGGCTCTACGAGAAGACCTCACCGCTGACATGGCGCGCACGGGCGCCCGCGGCCGGCGAGGTCCGATGAGTGCGGCCGGATCCGCACGTGCGGTCCTGACACTTAGGGGAAGTACGCGATGAGATCGATTCTGCTGGCCGGGCTCGCCCTCGGCGCCTTGGCGGCGGCCGCGCAGGCCGCCGAGGTCAAGCTCGGCGTCGCCGCGCCGATCACGGGCAACAGCGCCGCCATCGGCGCGCAGCTCAAGAACGGCGCGAGCCAGGCGGTCGAGGACCTCAACAAGGCCGGGACGCTGAAGGGCACGACGCTGACCGTGACGGTCGGCGACGACGCCTCCGACCCGAAGCAGGGCGTCTCGGTGGCCAACAAGTTCGCCAGCGACGGCGTGAAGATGGTCGTCGGCGACTACAATTCNACGGTCGGCGACGACGCCTCCGACCCGAAGCAGGGCGTCTCGGTGGCCAACAAGTTCGCCAGCGACGGCGTGAAGATGGTCGTCGGCGACTACAATTCCGGCGTGTCGATCCCGGCCTCCGACGTCTATCTCGACGCCGGCATCATCCAGGTCACGCCGGCCTCCACGAACGTGAAGTTCACCGAGCGCGGGATGTGGAACACGTTCCGCACCTGCGGCCGCGACGACCAGCAGGGTGCCGTCGCCGGCAACTACTTGGCCGATCACTTCAAGGGCAAGAAGGTCGCCTTCGTCCACGACAAGACCCCCTACGGCAAGGGGCTGGCCGACGAGACGCTGAAGGCCTTCAAGGCCAAGGGCGGCAAGGAGGTCATGTCCGAGGGCATCAACCCGGGCGAGAAGGACTACTCGGCGCTCGTCTCCAAGCTGAAGTCCGCCAACGTCGACGTCGTCTATTTCGGTGGCTACTACACCGAGGCCGGGCTGATCCTGCGCCAGATGCGCGATCAGGGCCTGAAGGCGCCCATGATGGGCGGCGACGGCATGGTCGACCGCGAGCTGGTGGCGATCGCCGGTCCCGCGGCCGAGGGCACGCTGACCACCTTCCCGCCGGACGCCCGCAAGAACCCGAACGCCAAGGCGGCGCTCGCCGCCTTCAAGGCCAAGAACATCGATCCCGAGGGCTACACGCTCTACTCCTACGCGGCCGTGGAGGTCCTGGCCAAGGCGATGGCCGAGACCGGCTCCAGCGATGGCAAGAAGCTCGCCGAATGGCTGCACCAGGGCAAGCCGGTGGACACGGTGGTCGGCCCGATCGCCTACGACAAGAAGGGCGACATCACCCGGCCCGACTACGTCATGTACGAGTGGAAGAAGGGACCCGACGGCAAGATCGACTACAGCGGCAATGAGCTGACGAAGTAAGCCGCGGTCACGAACCGGGATTTCAGTCCGACGCCGCCTCCCGATACCGCGGGGGGCGGCGTCGTCGTTTTCTATACCGTGGATTCGTCAGCTTTCCGGGCGGATCCGTCCTCCGCACCGCGTGCGTACGCCTAAGAAGTGTGCATGATGCCGCCGGCGCGAGCGTGAGGCCGGCTCAGCGCTTGGGAGGAGGCCATGAGGACGGCAGGGACCGCATCTGCGGACGTGCGCAGAGGCTTGGCCGCAACTTGTCCGTACTCAGCCGCAGGCTCGCGCGGCGCTTCGCGCTTTCTCCCGGCACCATCATTGCAAAGGCGTCGCCCGAGCGGGCGGGCCCGCGTACCCCGCCGCCGGCCGATGTCGTTCGGCCCGATCCAGGAGTTCCGTACCGATGCAGTCTGATATCGCTCGCCGCGGCGCCGCCGCGGCGCTGGGCCTGACCCTCGTCCTCGCTCCGATGAGCGTCGGGGCGCAGGAGCTGACCGGCACCCTCAAGAAGGTGAAGGACGCCAACGCCATCGTCATCGGCTACCGCGACGCCTCCGTGCCGTTCTCGTATCTCGGCGCCGATCAGAAGCCGATCGGCTACGCGATGGACATCTGCTACAAGATCGCCGACGCGGTGAAGGCCAAGCTCAACCTCCCGAACCTCGAGGTGAAGCTCAACCCGGTCACCTCCGCCACCCGCATCCCGCTGATGGCGAACGGCACGATCGATCTCGAGTGCGGCTCGACCACCAACAACGCCGAGCGCGAGAAGCAGGTGTGGTTCACCAACTCGCACTTCCTGACCGCGACCCGCTACGTCTCGAAGAAGTCGGCCAACCTGCACACGATCGAGGACCTGAAGGGCAAGACCGTCGTGTCGACCTCGGGCACCACGAACATCAAGCAGATCAACGAGGCCAACACGGAGCGCAAGCTCGGCCTGACGATCCTGCCGGCCAAGGACCACGCCGAGGCGTTCCTGATGGTCGAGACCGGCCGCGCCGCCGCCTTCGTGATGGATGACGTGCTGCTCGCCTCGCTCGCCGCCTCGTCGAAGGACCCGTCCGCCTACGAGATCTCCACCGAGGCCCTGTCGAAGCCTGAGCCCTACGGCATCATGCTCCGCAAGGACGACACGGAGTTCAAGAAGGTCGCGGACGACGCCACCGCCAAGCTCTACACGAGCCCCGAGGGCAAGGCCCTCTACGACAAGTGGTTCACCCAGCCGATCCCGCCGCGCAACATCAACCTCAACCTGCCGATGAGTGCGGAGATGAAGAAGCAGTTCACGACCCCGATCTCGAGCCCCGATCCGGCGGCCTACTGAGACCCGTTCGGTCCGGTTTCATGCCATGATGCGCACCGCGGGCTCCGGCCCGCGGTGCGTCTCTGTAAGTTCACAGTAGAAGCGGCGCGATGAACTACAACTGGAACTGGCGGATCTTCTTCGACGCCTCGCCGGAGGGCAACGGCACGTATCTCGACATGCTGCTCTCGGGCCTCATGTGGACGATCACGACCGCGCTCTGCTCCTGGGCGATCGCCTTCTTCCTGGGCTCCCTGGTCGGCGTGATGCGCACCCTGCCGTCGAAGCCCGCGAACGCGATCGGCACGGCCTATGTCGAGCTGTTCCGCAACGTGCCGCTGCTGGTGCAGATGTTCCTCTGGTACTTCGTGCTGCCCGAAGTGGTCCCGACCCGGATCGGCGACGCGATCAAGCAATTGCCGGACGCGCCGTTCTACACGGCGGTGGTCTGCCTCGGCTTCTTCACCGCGTCGCGCGTGGCCGAGCAGGTCCGCGCCGGCATCCAGTCGCTGCCGCGGGGCCAGCGCATGGCCGGCACCGCCATGGGCTTCACGACCTATCAGACCTACCGCTACGTGCTGCTGCCCAACGCCTACCGGATCATCCTGCCGCCGATGACCTCGGAATTCCTCAACAATCTCAAGAACACGTCGGTGGCGCTGACCATCGGCCTGCTGGAACTGACCGCCCGGGCCCGCTCAATGCAGGAATTCTCGTTCCAGGTGTTCGAGGCCTTCACGGCCGCGACGATCCTCTACGTGATCATCAACCTCGTGGTCGTCACGGCGGCGACCTTCCTGGAGAAGGCGGTCGCCATCCCCGGCCAGCGCTGAGGGCCGCCCGCTTCCGCTCCGCCACCCCGCCCGACGGCCACCGGTAACAGGCCCCGATGCTCTCGAATTTCGACTTCTCCGTCATCGCCTCGTCCCTGCCCTACCTGTTCGGTCAGGGCATGGTCTTCACCGTGACGCTCACCGCCATGGCCGCCGTGGGCGGCGTCATCATCGGCACGCTGCTGGCGATGGCGCGCCTGTCGGGCATTCCCGGCCTGTGGCACCTCGCCAAGGCCTACGTCGAGCTCTGCCGCTCGCTGCCGCTGGTTCTGGTGATCTTCTGGTTCTACTTCCTGGTGCCGTATATCGGCGCCTACCTGACCGGATCCTCGACGCCGATCCAGGTCGGCGCCTTCCCGTCGGCCCTGATCACCTTCATGGCCTTCGAGGCGGCCTACTTCTCGGAGATCATGCGCGCCGGCATCCAGTCGATCCCGAAGGGTCAGACGGCGGCTGCCCAGGCCCTCGGGATGAACTACTGGCAGACCATGGGCAACGTGATCCTGCCCCAGGCCTTCCGCAACATGCTGCCGCTGCTGCTGACCCAGACCATCATCCTGTTCCAGGACACGTCGCTGGTCTACGTGCTCTCGCTCACCGACTTCATGGGCGCCGCCTCGAAGGTCGCCCAGCGCGACGGCCGTCTCGTCGAGATGTATGTCTTCGCCGCCGTGGTCTATTTTGCGATCTGCTTCTCGGCCTCGTACCTCGTGCGCCGCCTGCAGCGCCGCGTGGCCATCATCCGCTGACCGACACTGGAGACCGTGTCATGACCTCGTCCCCGATGCCGGCCCCCACCGCCGCCGAACCCGTCGCCGATGCCAGCCACGCGCCGAAGGATGCCGGCCTGCAGCCGGGCAGCCTGATCTCCGGCGCCCAGGCGGCGGCCCCCGGCGAGACGATGATCGCCATCGACAACATCAGCAAATGGTACGGCGACTTCCAGGTGCTGACGAACTGCAGCACCCAGGTCGCCAAGGGCGAGGTTGTGGTCGTCTGCGGTCCCTCGGGCTCGGGCAAGTCGACCCTGATCAAGTGCGTCAACGCCCTGGAGCCCTTCCAGAAGGGCCAGATCACGGTGGCCGGCACTAAGGTCGCCGACAAGGCCACCAACCTGCCGAAGCTCCGCTCGCGGGTCGGCATGGTGTTCCAGCATTTCGAGCTGTTCCCGCACCTGTCGATCACCGAGAACCTCACCATCGCCCAGCGCAAGGTGCTGGGCCGCAGCGGCGAGGACGCGAAGAAGCGCGGCCTCGACCTGCTCGCCCGCGTCGGTCTGGGCGCCCACGCGAACAAGTTCCCGGGCCAGCTCTCGGGCGGGCAGCAGCAGCGCGTCGCCATCGCCCGGGCGCTCGCCATGAACCCGGTGGTGATGCTGTTCGACGAGCCGACCTCGGCGCTGGACCCCGAGATGGTCGGCGAGGTGCTCGACGTGATGGTGGAGCTCGCCAAGGAGGGCATGACCATGATGGTCGTGACCCACGAGATGGGCTTCGCCCGCAAGGTCGCCGACCGGGTGATCTTCATGGATCGCGGCGAGATCGTCGAGGACGCCCGGAAGGACGAGTTCTTCGGCAGCCCCCGCTCCGAGCGCGCGCAGACCTTCCTGTCGAAGATCCTGCAGCACTGACGGCGGGCCGTCAGGTCAGCGCCTCCTGCGCGGCCCGGTATTCCCGGCCGTGCCGGCAGTAGCCCTCGACGATGCGGATCATCATGGCCCGCTTCTCGGCGTCGAGGGGGCCCAGGATGCGGGCGGGGCGGCCGCCCCAGAGGTAGCCGGCCTCCAGGATCTGCCCGGGATCGGTGGTGGCCCCGGCCGCCAGCATGACGTCGTCGGCGATGAGGGTGCCGGCCGCGATCGTCGCGCCGATGCCGATCAGCGCCCGCGCCCCGATCCGGCAATCGGCGATCCGGACATTGTGGGCGATGGTCGTGTCCCGCCCGATCACCACCCCGTCCGCCCGGGTGCGGATCACCGTGTTGTCCTGGATGTTGGTGTCCGCGCCGACCACGATCGGTCCGACTTCCGCGTTGAGGTCGCAGCAGAACAGCACGCTCGCGCCGGCGCCGAGGCTCACCCGCCCGCGCAGGCGGGCGGTGCGCGCCACGAAGACGCTGTCCTCGACCTCCAGCGCCTCCCCGGCCGGGAGCGCGGGCCCGTCGCCCATCCGCTCGCGCAACCGCTCGGCCCGCTCGGCGACCTCGTCGGATCCGATCGCGCGGCTGGGACGGGCCGGGCTGCCCGCGTAGGCGAAGCCGCCGGGCAGCGTCGCCCGGGGGAAGACCGTCGCGCCGGCCTCGAGGACCGCGCCGTCGCCGACCTCGGCGCCGTCGAGGATCACCACGTCGTCCTCGACGACGACGTCGGAGCCGAGCGTGCAGGCGTGGACCACGCTGTTGCGCCCGACCGTGACCCGGTCGCCGCACCGGGTGCCGTGCGTCGCGGTGGCGATGTGCACCGTCGAGCGGTGGCCGAGCCAGAAGCGGTCGCCGAGGGTGACGGTCTGGCCATCCGCGCGAATCACCGCCTCGTCGCCGATCCAGGCCTGCGCGCCGATCCGGGCGGCGCCGATCACCGTGCTGCCGCGGCCGCACCAGACGGGGCGACTGGCGAAGTCCGGCTGCTCGCCGTCGTAGGGCAGGATCAGGTCGGGGGTCACGCGGGTATCCTTCTCCAGCGCCGTCGGGAGCGCGCGGGGACATCCGGACGATGGCGGGCCGCGCGCCGGGCCGGCAGGGCGCGACGGACCGTGTCATATAGAGGCGGGACCGGGTGTGACAGGGACGGGGCTGGTCCGCGAAGCCGGGGACTCCTATGGATCGGGCCATGAGCGCCCCCGTCCCGAGCGTCGGCATCCAGGCCGAGCCCTTCGACACCGCGGCCGAGATCGCCGGCCTGAGCGCCGCGCTGGGCGGCCGGGCCGGCGCCGTCGTGACCTTCACCGGCCTGTGCCGCGACGAGGGCGGGCGGCTGACCGCCCTCGAGCTGGAGCACTACCCCGGCATGGCCGAGGCTGAGATCCGGCGCGTCGCCGACGAGGCGATGGCGCGCTGGCCGCTCCAGGCCCTGCGGGTGATCCACCGGCACGGCCTGGTCCGTCCGGGCGACGGCATCGTGCTGGTGGTCACCGCCGCCAGCCACCGGGTCGCGGCGTTCGAGGCCGCGGACTTCCTGATGGACTACCTCAAGACCCGCGCCCCGTTCTGGAAGCGGGAGCACCTCGCCGACGGCACGACCGGCGGCTGGGTCGAGGCGGCGGCCCACGACGAGGCCGCGGCCGGCCGCTGGGCCTGATGGCCGTGCCCGGGGTCGCGCTCAGGCTGCCCCAGGGCGCTCGACGACCGGTGCGGTGATCGGGGCCGCGCCCGCGGCACCGACGCGCGAGTCCGGGACGGACCACGCCGCCGGGCCGATGGCCGGTATCGACGGGCCGGTCCGGGCCGGGGGACGGACCCTGTCGGTCGCAGTCGGTGCCGACGGTGAGGTGGCCGGAGCCTGCGGTCCGGCGACGTGCGCGGACGACGCGTGGACGCGCATCCCCACCCCGGATTGCACAGAAGCCGGCCGCCGGACTTGACCCCTGAGAGCCCGCGGCGTTCGTGAGCCCGCGGTTTAGGAGCGACGATGTCGGACAGCAACCTTCAGGAACTGGACGGTCCCGTCGGGCCCTGGCGCGGGGCCGCACCGCTCGCGGCCTCCGGGATCGCCGTCGTGTGCTTCGTGGCGGCGCTGGCCCTGGCCTGGATGTCGGCCGGCACGCTCCTGCTCATCTTCGCCGGAGTGCTCCTCGGCGTGTTCCTCGACGGCCTGACCCGCGGGCTCGGCCGCGTCCTGCCGCTCCCGCGCGGCTTGCGGCTGTCCCTCGCCAGCGTGGCGGTCGCGGTCGCGGTGATCGGCTTCGGGAGCTACGGCGGCGCCACCATCGTCCAGCAGGGCCGGGACCTCGGGACGACGATCAAGGATCAGGCCGGAACCGTCACGGGCTGGCTGTCGGAGCGCGGCATCGACGTGCCGAGCCTCGCACCGCAGGGCGGTGGCAAGGACGGCTCGACCGATTCGGGCCAGCGTGAGGGGGGGCTCGGCGGCCTCGCGAACGGACTCCTGAAGGGCAGCAGCTCGATCGTCTCGGATGCCGGCAGCGTCCTCGGACCGGCCGCGGCCGTGATCCTCGGCCTGTTCGACGCCCTCGGCAACGTGCTGGTGATCGCCTTCCTGGGGCTCGCCTTCGCGGCCGACCCGAAGGCCTACCGGGACGGGGTGGTCCGGTTCGTGCCGCCGGCGAAGCGCTGGCGGGCCAGCCAGGTCCTCGACGGGGCCGGCGAGACCCTCCGCCACTGGCTGTTCGGCCAGCTGATCATCATGGCGGTGATCTTCCTGTGCACCTGGGCCGGCCTCGCCTTCCTGGGTATCGGCGGCGCGCTGATCCTCGGCCTGCAGGCGGGCCTGCTCGCCTTCGTGCCCACGGTCGGGCCGCTGGTGGCGGGCCTCGTCATCGTCCTGGCCGCCCTGGCCTCGGGCACGAAGGCGGTGATCGGCGCGATCGGCGTCTATCTCGCGGTCCAGTGCCTGGAGAGCTACGGCCTGACGCCGTTCATCCAGAAGCGGGCGCTCGACATCCCGCCGGCCACGATCTTCGCCGGCCAGCTGATCCTGGGCGTGATCTTCGGGCTCTGGGGCATCGCCCTCGCCCTGCCGCTGATGGCGGTGATCAAGGTCCTGCTGGAGCAGCTCTACGTGGAGGACACGCTCCACGAGCAGCCGAGCAGCTGAGCGCCCCGAGCGCCCGCGCCGTCGACGGGCGCGGGCGGCCGGTCAGCCGCGCAGCGCGGCCTCGATCATCCGGGCGACCGCCAGGGCCCGGCCGTCGTCGCCGAAGCGGCCGATCACCTGGACGCCCACCGGCAGGCGGTGGCCGGGCACCGGCACGTTCACGCAGGGCACGCCCATCAGCGTCCACAGCTGGTTGAAGCGCGGGTCGCCCGTCGAGGCCAGGGTCGCGGGCGCCGGGCCCGGCGCCGAGAAGGTCAGGATCGCGTCGTAATCGGCGAAGAGGCCCTTCAGCACCCGGCGGGCGTGATGGCCGTGGCGGCGCCCGTCATCGTACTGGGCCGGGCTGATCGTCGCCCCGTCATCGAGATGGGCGCGGGTGCGCGGCGGCAGCGCGTCGGCCTGCGTGTCGTACTCCCAGGCCAGCGCCAGCCGACCCTCGTAGTTCTGGATGAGGCGGTGGCGTTCCCAGGCCTGCGCCAGCTCGGTCGGCAGGGCGAGGTCGCTCACCCACGCCCCGGACCGCTCGGCCGCCTGCCGGGCGCGGGTGAGCGCCGCCTCGGCCTCCGGCTCGGGGGTGCCGGCGAAATCCTGCCGCACCACGGCGATGCGCGGCGCCGAGCCCCCCTCCGCCCGCTCGATCTCCGGCCGCCCGGTGACGAGCGCGAGGGCGTGGGCGACGTCCGCGACCCCGGCGGCGAACAGCCCGATCGTGTCGAGGGCCCACGAGTAGGTCTTCACGCCGACCGTGGGGATCAGCCGGAACGACGGCTTCACCGCCGCGCAGCCGCAGAAGCTCGCGGGCCGGATCACCGAGCCCGCCGTCTGCGTGCCCAGGGCCAGCGGCAGCATCCCGGCGCCGACGGCGGCGGCCGAGCCCGCCGAGGAGCCCCCCGGCGTGTGGCCGGGATCGTGCGGGTTGACCGTCTCGGTCGGATCGCTGCTGGCGAAGGCCGTGGTGGTGGTCTTGGCGAGGGCGACGGCACCGAGCTGCTTCAGCCGGCTCACGACCGCGGCGTCGCCCCGGGGCTTCCAGCCCGCGTAGATCGGCGAGCCCATCTGGGTCGGCAGGCCCGCGCTGTCGATGATGTCCTTCACGCCGACCGCGATGCCGGCGAGCGGCCCGGCCTCGGGGATCGCCGGCGCCGCGTCGAGGGTGACCAGCGCGCGCAGGTCCGGCTCCCGCGCGGCGATCGCGGCGCGGCACAGGTCGATCGCGCCCGCGGGCGTCAGGGTGCCGGCTTCGATGCGGGCGCGGAGGTCGAGAAGCGAGAGCATAATGCATTCAGTCCGCGGTCCGCGGCGCTGTCAACCGAGACGCCACAGCCGACGGCATTCCCGAAACGCCGTTGACGAACGCTTTACGCGACCGTGCGCATCGTCCGGGTCATGTGGCGTGGCGTATCCCTGTTCTCGGCCCTGGCGCTGTTCGGTGCGGGCCTCACCGCGTGCTCGATCAATCATTTCGAGCGACGTGAACCGTGGCGCGATCAGGCGGAGCAGGTCTGCCTGGCCAAGAAGCTCGTCGAGCCCTCGGAGTACATCACGCCCATCGCGGCGATGGATGGCCCGGGGCCGTGCGGCATGCAGCAGCCCTTCCGGGTGACGCGGCTCGGCGGCGGCTCCGTCCTGCTGAAGCAGCGGATGACGCTGGGCTGCCCGGCGCTGGCCGAGGCCGAGGCGTGGCTCGCCGACACGATCCAGCCGGCCGCCAACCTCTACTTCGGCGTGCCGGTGGCCGAGATCAACGCCGGCTCCTATTCCTGCCGCGGCCGCAACAACCAGCCCGGCGCCAAGCTCTCCGAGCACGGCTTCGGGAACGCGATCGACGTCATGTCGATCAAGCTCGCCGACGGCCACGTGATCACCGTCAAGGGCGGCTGGCGCGGCACGGAGGCCGAGCAGGGCTTCCTGCGCGAGATCTTCCTGGGCGCCTGCCAGCGCTTCACCACCGTGCTGGCGCCCGGCTCGAACGTGTTCCACTACGATCACATCCACGTCGATCTCGCACGGCACGACCCGCGCGGTCTGCGCCGGATCTGCAAGCCGCTGATCAAGTTCACGCCGCAGCTCGGCACCGGCGCCGAGCGGCCGCTGAGCCGTCCGATCCCGCCGCAGCGCCAGCCCGCCGGCCCTCAGGCGCCGGTGGACGTCGAGGAGGACGATCCCTACGGCGTGTCGCCGATGTCGAAGGCCGGGAGCGCGACCCAGGTCGCCCGTGCGCCCGCCCGGCCCCTCGACCGTCCGGCCGCGGCCTCGGCCTACACCGCGGGGCCGCCCGCGCGGCCGGCGCCGCGGGTCGCCGCCGCCCACGAGGAGCCCGCGCAGGAGTACGACGAGCCGCTGCAGCTCGGCGCGCCGCCGAGCGCGGAGCCGATCTACTGAGAGGCGGGCGCGACCCGCGGGACTCGCGCCGGGCGCCGGATCCGACCGGGCGCCGATCCCGCGCCGCGCCCCGACCGGTGACTGTAGCGGCCGCGCCGCACAGGCCGGCAAAGCGCCGGCGCGGGACTGCCGGAGCTTGACTGGCGGCGCGGCGAAGCCATCGTTCGCGGATGCAGGATCGCACATCCGTCGAGGCACGCGCCATGCGCCCGGTTCTTCACGGCTTCGCCCTCGGGCTGGCCCTTCTCGCCCTGGCCCAGCCGGCGCTCGCCCGGTCGGCCCGGGAGGACATCGAGCCCGCCGAGGAGCGGATCTTCCCGTTCGACGCGCAGATCCCGGGCTGCCAGGACCCGTCGGTGCTGGAGCGGGTCTCGACCAACTTCGCCGAGAAGGAGGCGAAGTTCTGGAACTCGTCGATGACGATCCTGTCCTTCGACACGATCGAGCGCACCGCGTGGCGGCCCTGGGGCCTCGACACCTATCCGCGCCGATTCTGCACCGCGACCGTGACCACCTCCGACGGGGTCCGCCGCAAGGTCGACTACTCGGTGCGCGAGAGCCTCGGGATCATCGGCGCGACCTGGGGCGTCGAGTTCTGCATCCACGGCCTCGACCGCGACCTCTCCTACGCCTACGCCACGGCCTGCCGGATGGCGCGTCCCTGACCATGCGTGGGCGCGCCGCCGGCCTCGCCGGCCTGCTCCTCGCCGCGTCCGTCGCCGGCCCGGGCGCCGCCCAGGATTACGGCGGCTTCGGCCGCCGCGGCACGCCCGGCGACTTCGATTTCTACGTCCTCGCCCTGTCGTGGTCGCCGACCTACTGCGCGGGGCCAGGCGCCCGCCGGGAGGACGACGTCCAGTGCGCCCCCGGGCGCGGCCTCGGCTTCGTCGTCCACGGCCTGTGGCCGCAATACGCGAGCGGGTACCCGCAGAACTGCTCGGCGGTGAACCGCGCGCCGACCCGGCAGGCGATGGAGGTCGCCGGGCAGGTCTACCCGAGCGAGGGTCTCGCCCGGTACGAGTGGCGCAAGCACGGCACCTGCTCGGGCCTCGATCCCGCCGCCTATTTCGCGGCCGCCCGCGCGGCGCGGCTCGCGGTGACGATCCCCGACGGGCTCAAGGGCGGCGCCCCGCCGCAGACCCTCGCGCCGATCGAGATCGCGCGGCAGTTCGTGGCGGCCAATCGCGGCCTGCGCCCCGACATGATGGCGGTCACCTGCACCCGCGGGCAGCTGCAGGAGGTCCGGATCTGCTTCGGCAAGTACCTGCGCGGCTTCACCCCCTGTCCCGAGGTCGGCCGCGGCAATTGCCGGGCGCCCGAGGTGAGCCTCGACGCCGCGCGCTGAGTTTTTTCCGCCTTTCGCGCACCGGCCCCTGGACCCGGCGCCCGGGATCGGCTTCAGCGCGCTGCCATGAACTATCGGCACGCCTTCCACGCCGGCAACCACGCCGACGTCCTCAAGCACCTCGTCCTGGCGCGGGTGCTCGACCACCTGCGCCTCAAGGACAAGCCGTTCCGGGCGCTGGACGCCTTCGCGGGCCTCGGCGCCTACGATCTCGAGGCCGACGAGGCGGCCCGGACCGGCGAGTGGCGGGACGGCTGGGGCCGGATGGCGGCGCCCTTCGCGCCGGGGGTGGAAGCGCTGCTGGAGCCCTACCGGGCCGCGGTGGCGGCGGTGCGCGCTCGACACGGCACCACCGCCTATCCGGGCTCGCCGGCCGTGATCCGCGAGGCGCTCCGCCCTGGCGACAAGGGCGTGTTCGTCGAGCTGCACCCGGCGGACGCCGCGACCCTGCAGGGCCGCTACGCGCGCGATCCCCGCACGAAGGTCATGAACCTCGACGGCTGGACCGCGATCAACGCGCAGATCCCGCCGCCGGAGCGGCGCGGCCTCGTGCTGATCGACCCGCCCTACGAGGTGCCCGGCGAGATCGAGCGCCTCGGCGCCCATCTCGCCCGCGCGGTGGCGAAGTGGCCGACCGGCCTGTTCCTGGCCTGGTACCCGATCAAGGACGCCGCGGCCCTCGACCGGATGGTCCGCGACCTCGGGGCCGCCCTGCCCCGCCCCGCCCTGCGGCTCGACCTGCTGATCGACCGGCCGGACGACCCGACGCGGCTGACCGGCAGCGGCCTGATCGTCGTCAACCCGCCCTGGCGCCTCGCCGATGAGGCGATGCTGTTCCTGCCGGCGCTCGCAGAACGTCTGGCCCGGCAGGACTTCGGAGGGTTTCGCTGCGATCCGATCGGCCCGGCCGCCTGACTCGGTAGAATTGGGGCGCCGCGCGGAAGACCTCCGGGCCTGCGCGGAAGGAAAAGGCCGGGGTTCCGATACAATTGTGGCGGCAAAGTCACATTTCCGCATCGAACGTGATCAGCGATACGGAACTGCCTAAAAATTATGCAACTGCTCTATGTTTGATTTTGTGTCAATCGCACCGCGATGTCAGCTTGGCCGTCGACGAACCCGAACGAGCTGCGACACCATGCTGAAGCGATCCACCCTGGCCGGACTGGCCACCGTGCTGCTGTCCTCGACCAGCATCCTCGCGGCCGACCTGTCGGCTCCGGCGCCGGTTCCGGTCGCGCCCCCCGCCGAGCCCTGCAAGGCCACGCTCCTCGGCCCGGCCTACGGCGGCGTGATCAAGGCCAACCCGAATCCGAGCTGCTTCTCGGCCGGACCGCTCGGCGACCTCTACGTGGGCGGCGCCATCACCGGCTACGGCTACACCCAGTCGAACCCGTTCGCGTCGTTCTCGACTCCGGCGGCGCCCAACGACCGCGACCGCGCGGCCCGGTTCGACTTCTCGAACGTGCAGGGCATCATCCAGAAGCCCGAGGGCGCGTTCCAGTTCTACATCCAGGCCGGCGGCTACTCGATCCCGCAGCTCGGCTTCCCCACCCTCAGCACCTTCACCCAGACCGACCTCCTGTTCGGCCCGGTCCCGGTCGCCTACGGCAAGATCCAGATCAACGATGAATGGTCGGTCCAGGGCGGCCGGATGTTCACCATGATCGGCACCGAGCTGCTGTTCACCTACCAGAACCTGAACATCAACCGCGGCCTCCTGTTCGTGCAGGAGAACTTCATCAACCAGGGCGTGCAGGTCAACTACAGCAGCGGGCCGCTCTCGGTGTCGGTCGCCGGCACGGACGGGTTCTTCTCCAACGAGATCTCGTGGTTCACCGGCAACGTCGCCTACAAGCTCGACGACTACAACACGATTGGCGTCAACGGCGGTCTGAACCTCGGCCGGACCAACGCCCTCGACCGCAGCCCGCGCTACCAGTTCGCGACGCCGAACCTCCAGCAGAACAGCGGCATCTTCAACATCAACTACACTTACGCGAACGGCCCGTGGATCATCTCGCCGTACTTCCAGTTCACCAACGTCGAGCGTGACCTGCGCGTCGGCATCGCCAACTCGGCCTCGACCTACGGCGGCGCGCTGCTGGCGGCCTACTCCTTCACCGACAACTTCGCCCTGGCCGGCCGCGTCGAGTACACCGAGCAGACGGGCGTCCGCGGGTCGGGCGGCACCAACCTGCTGGGCTTCGGCGCCGGCAGCAACGCCTTCTCGGTGACGGTCACGCCGACCTTCACCTTCGACCGCTACTTCTTCCGGGTGGAGTACGCCCACGTCGAGCTCGGCGGGATCACCCGCGGCAACCTCGCGGAAGGCACGCTCGGCACCGGCTTCGGCCGCACCGGAAACCGCACCTCGCAGGACCGCTACATGGTCGAGACCGGCATCACCTTCTGATCGGACCGCCCGGTCCGCTTCAGGAAACGGGTCGTCCTCGAGCCCCCGGCCTCCGGTCCGGGGGCTTTCTCGTGGCCGCGCACGTCGGTGCCGGCCCGATCCCGGGCGTCAGTCCCGCCTGAGCAGGCGCCGGCCCGGCCGATGGCCCTCCTCGCCGGTGTCGCGGAAGCCGAGCTTCTCCAGAAGGCCCCAGGAGGCGACGTTGGCGGGGCGGCACTCCGCCACGACGAGGCGCGCCGGGAAGCGCGCGCCGAGAAGCCCGAGGATCGCCGACACGGCCTCGTAGGCGAAGCCGCGCCCGCGGGCGGCGCCGCCGACCCAGTACCCGATCTCGATCGTGCCGGCGCCGCGCAGATGCGTGCCGAAGACGCCGACGAGCGCGCGCCCGGCCGGATCGGGCGCGCCGTCCCGCGTCCAGGCGCCGAGGAAGCAGTCCCGGCCCCGGGCGCAGCTGCGAATCAGGTCCTCGGCATCCTGCAGGGTGAACGGCGTCGGCAGGAAATCCACCGCCGCGGTGATGGCCGGATCGTCGGTGAGCGCGCGGACGGCCGGCGCGTCGGCAGGCCGGAGGGCGGCGATCGCGAGGCGCGCCGTCTCGAGCGCCGGCAGGTCGGCCAGGGTGTCGCGCGCGCCGCGGATGGTAAACATGGATGCGATGTGGGGTGCCGGCCGGTTACGAAAAGGGACGATCCCGCGAGCGGGAATCATCCTCGGGGCCACGCGAAAACCTTGCACCTACCTTCGCTCCAGGGTCGCAGACCGCCGGAACGGGAACGGTTGCTTAACCTGAATCCGTCTTCATTGGCGCATCAGGTTGCGTCAGGCAAACGGGTGCGTCGATGCGGGTGCGCGGTACGGGTCAGATGTTGCGGACGCTGTCGCGCGTCGCGCTCATCGGCATCATCGGCGGTGCGGCTGCCGCCTGTTCGTCGGACGCGTCGCGTCTGACGAACCCGTTCTCGAACCCGTTCGACTCGGAACCCTCCGCCACCGGCAGCCTGCCGGACGGGAGCCTCAAATCCGTCCCGCCGGTCCGGACTGGCCGCATCCAGTCGGAGGCGCTGGGCGCGCCAGCCGCCGCGCGGCCGGCCGCCGCCGCGACGCCGGTCCAGACCAACGCCGCCGCCCCCGCGACCCGCGTCGCCTCGACCGGCAAGGTCGGCTGGAGCGCCGAGGGTGGCACGCAGATCACCGTGTCGCGCAACGACAGCCTGAACCAGATGTCGACCCGCTTCGGCGTGCCCGCTTCGGCGATCCTGGCCGCCAACGGCCTGAGCAACGCGAACCAGATCACGCCCGGCCGCCAGATCGTGATCCCGGTCTACAACGCCTCCGGGCTGAACCCCGCCGCGTCCCCGATGACCGCCCGGCCGGCCCGGGCCGCCGAGGAGAAGCGCGAGGACGCCAAGCAGGTCGAGAACAAGATCGCGACCAAGCGCGAGGAGGCCAAGGAAGCCGCCAAGGAGGCCGCCCAGAAGCTGGCCGAGGCGAAGGCCGCCAAGGAGGCCGCGCAGAAGGCCGCCGCCGCCGAGAAGGAGGCGGAGCGCAAGGAGGCGCTCGCCCGCGACGCTGCCGCCCGCAAGGTCGCCGACGCCAAGACCCGCAAGGACGTTGCCCCGAAGGAGGGCGAGAAGCCGAAGCACGTGCGCCCGGGACAGGTCGCCAAGGCGGACGAGAAGAAGGCCGACGAGAAGAAGGCGGATCCGAAGGCCGAGGCCAAGGCGAAGGCCGAGGCGAAGGCTCAAGAGGCCAAGGCCGAGGCGAAGGCCGCCGCGAAGGCGGAGGCCGCCCAGAAGCTGGCCGAGGCGAAGGCAGCTAAGGAAGCTGCCCAGAAGGCCGCCAAGGAGGCCGCCGCTGCCGAGAAGGTCGAGAAGGTCGCCGCCAAGGAGGCGCCGAAGGCGGCCCCGGTCGCTGCCGCGCCGGCCAAGCCCGAGCCCGCCGCCACCGGCTCGGTGGCCGAAGCGACGGAGAACTTCCGCTGGCCCGCCAAGGGCCGGGTGATCTCCGGCTACGGCACCTCCGGCAACGAGGGCATCAACATCGCCGTGCCGGAGGGTACTCCGGTTAAGGCAGCCGAGGAGGGCACGGTCGCCTATGCCGGCTCCGACGTGAAGGGCTACGGCAAGCTGGTCCTCGTGCGCCACGCCAACGGCTACGTCTCGGCCTACGCCCATAACGGTGAGATCGACGTGAAGCCCGGCGAGAAGGTCAAGCGCGGACAGACCATCGCGAAGTCCGGCGCCTCCGGAAACGTGACCTCGCCGCAGCTGCACTTCGAGATCCGCAAGGGCGGCGCGCCCGTGGATCCGATGTCCCAGCTCGCCAGCAACTGAGGCGGTCGGAGCCGGGCCGAGGCCGGCCCACGCGCGACCGAACGAGACGGCAAGACGCGGCGGCGGTCCCGGACGGGGCCGCCGTTTCGCGTCGTCGTCCGCGGGTCGGCCGCCGGCTGTTCTAAGCCTTCGGCGCCTGCAGCGTCCCCTCGGGGCTGTGACGGTCGACGGTCTCGGGCAGAGCCTGCGCCAGGGTCGGGAACAGCTGGTCCATCGGAATGCCGAGCTTCTCCGCCATCTGGCGCACCTGCTCGTTGTCGAGCACCTTGCGCAGGTCCTCGGCCGTGATCGGCTCGTTCGGGCCGCGGCCGAGCCAGGAATTGACCTGGCTCTCGTAGCCGGAGCGTCGGAGCTGATCGAGCAGCGCGTTCAGTCCGCCGGGCAGCACCTGCTGGATCACGCCCGGCAATGCCTTCAGCACGATCTGCCCCAGCGAGCCGCCGAGAGTGTTGAGCAGACTCATGTGGACCCCCGTCGAATGGTCAGTGGCGGGAGTCTAGAGCAATCTCCGCGAAGCGGGAGAGGCCGGTGGTCCGCGACGCTCCGGTGTGAACCGCAATTTAGTCGACAGCGATCGGCTTTCGGTCCGGAATGCCGGCCGGGACATCGGTCCGCGGTCGGCTCTCATGAGATCCCTGGCGCTGTCATGCGTGCTCGCGGTCGCGTCCGTCTCCGCGGCCCTGCCGGACGCGGAAGCGACGCGTCCGGCGCAGGAGCGCTTTGCTCAGGAGCGCCCTCTCGCGGATGCCGTCTTCGTTCGGCCGCTCTACGGGACGTACCGCCATTGCGGCGGCTCCTGCCTGAAGAGCGGCGAACTGTCGTGGTTCTGCTTCGCCGGTCAGAGCTGCCACCTGAGCTGCGCGACCGCGCCGCCGCAGATGAAGTGCGCCGCCCCGTGATAAGGGCAATCAGCGGACCTGGGTGCTGAAATTCGGCTGCGGCTTCAGCGTGCCGTTCTCGCTCTGGTCGGCGACCGCCGCGGGCAGGAACTCCGCCAGCACTGTGGGGACGCGCGCCTCCGGGACGCCGAGATCGTACGCGAGGCGCTCGGTCACGCCCTGCGGCAGGCAGGCCGCGATGGCGCTCTCCGGCACCGTCTGCCGCGCGCCCGAGCCGAGCCAGGATGCCACCGCCTCCCTGTGCCCGGTCTCCCGCAGGCGGTCGAGGAAGGCCGGGAGGCCGCCGGGATAGAACTTCGCCAGCGACAGGGCGAGCTTGCCGCTGCCGGTCTCCTCGAGGGCCCGGTCGGCCGCCGCAACCACATCGCCGATCAGGGTCTTCGCACCGTCGAGCAGGCCCATGGTTCTCCACCGTCGCGCTTCTTCGTCGCAGGGTGAAGTCGGGCGCGAACCGGCGACGGCAAGCGCGTGCGGCAATTGCGCGGCGAACCGGCTAGGATCCCGGCGTCACGAACCCGGGAGCCATCGATGAAGCGCGTGCGGGCCGGCGTCCTGGAGGTCGCCTATCTCGAGTTCGGTCCGGCCGGCGGGCCGACGGCGGTGCTGCTCCACGGCTTCCCCTACGACGTCCACGCCTGCGCGGCCGCGGCCGCGCAGCTCGCCGCCGACGGCGTGCGCTGTCTCGTGCCGTACCTGCGCGGCTACGGGCCGACGCGCTTCCTGGATGCCGCCACGCCGCGCTCCGGCGAGCAGGCGGCGCTCGGGGCCGACCTGCTCGCCTTCCTCGACGCCCTCGGCGTCGGGAGCGCCGTGCTCGCCGGCTACGATTGGGGCGGCCGGGCCGCCTGCGTGGTGGCGGCGCTCTGGCCGGGCCGGGCCCGGGGCCTCGTCAGCTGCGGCGTCGGCTACAACATCCAGAACATCCCGGCCGCCGGGCGCCCGGCCGCGCCGGAGACCGAGCACCGCCTCTGGTACCAGTACTATCTCCACGGCGAGCGCGGCCGCGCCGGCCTCGCGGAGAACCGGGACGCCTTCTGCCGCCTGCTCTGGCAGCTCTGGTCGCCGACCTGGGCCTTCGACGCGGAGACTTTCGCGCGGACCGCCCGCGCCTTCGACAATCCCGACTTCGTCGACGTGGTGGTGCATTCCTACCGACACCGCTTCGGCCTCGTTCCGAGCGATCCGGCGCTGGTGGCGATCGAGGGGCGGCTGGCGGCCCAGCCGGCGATCGCCGTGCCGTCGATCGTCCTGCTCGGCGGCGATGACGGCGTCGGGCCGCCGACCGCCACGGATACCGACGCCCGCCGTTTCACCGGCCCGTACCGGCGTGAGATCGTCGCGGGGGTCGGCCACAACTTTCCCCAGGAGGCGCCGGACGCCTTCGCGGCGGCGATACGCGCCCTGCTATGAGCGCGCCGCCGATGCCCGGCGGTTCGGCGTTGCTTTCGGGAAGCCCCTGGCTATAGTCCGCGCGCTTTTCGACAGGTCTGCGGGCGCCACATCCGGCGGCAGGCCTGCGCGCCATTCGCAGGAGACGCTCGTTGATCACCCCCGCCTTCGCGCAAGGGGCCGGTGCGGCCGCTGGCGGAGCGGAGATCGCCTTTCAGGTGGTCCCGTTCGTCCTGATCTTCGTGATCATGTACTTCCTGATCCTGCGACCGCAGCAGAAGCGGGTCAAGGACCACCAGGCGCTGCTCAAGTCCGTGCGCCGGGACGACACGGTCGTCACCAACGGCGGCCTCGTCGGCCGCGTGACCAAGGCTTCGGACGACCAGGCCGAGATCG
Organism: Methylobacterium sp. Leaf361; assembly: GCF_001424445.1. Lineage (NCBI taxonomy): Bacteria > Pseudomonadati > Pseudomonadota > Alphaproteobacteria > Hyphomicrobiales > Methylobacteriaceae > Methylobacterium > Methylobacterium sp. Leaf361. Next base: position 52,865 of record NZ_LMPY01000089.1, read on the forward strand.
AGGTCGAGATCGCCCCGAACGTGCGCGTGCGGGTGGTCCGGTCGATGATCTCCGAGGTCCGCGCCAAGGGCACGGTGAAGGCCGCCTGATTCCCGGTTGAACCGGCCGGCGCCGCGCGCCGGCCCAAAAGAGAAAAAACGGCCGATGCTGCGCTTCTCCCGTGCGAAGATCATCGCGACACTGGGCCTGATCCTGGTGGGGCTGATGCTCGCCGTGCCGAGCTTCTTCTCGCCCGAGCAGCGCAAGAGCTTCGTCGCCAGCCTGCCCCCCTGGTTCCCCAGCTGGGTGGTGCCGACGCGCGCGATCGTGCTCGGCCTCGACCTGCAGGGCGGCTCGCAGCTGCTGCTCGAGGTGGACCAGAACGAGCTGATCGCCTCGCAGGCGAAGGCCCTGCGCGACGACGTGCGCCGCGTGCTCCAGCAGGAGAACGTCCGCGCCGACGGCGGCATCGGCCTGCTGCCGCGCGGCGTGCAGGTGAAGATCGACGACGCCGCCGCCCGGGCCAAGGTCCTGCCGAAGCTCCAGGAGCTGTCGCAGCCGATCACCACCTCGATCGGCCAGACGGCGGCCCGCACCCTGGACATCGCCGAGCAGCCGGGCGGGGTGATCCGCCTGACCCTCACCGATGCCGGCATCACCGACCGCACCCGCCGGGCCGTGAGCCAGGGCATCGAGGTCATCCGGCGCCGCCTCGACTCGACCGGAACCACCGAGCCTTCGATCCAGCAGCAGGGCGCGGACCGGATCCTGATCCAGGTGCCCGGCGAGCAGAACCCGGAGCGGCTCGAGAAGCTGCTCGGCTCCACCGCCAAGCTCGAGTTCCGCATGCTCGCCGACAGCCCCTCGGGCGACGTCGACATGCTGCCCTCCAAGGACGAGAAGGGCGCCAAGGTTCCGGTGGAGCGCCGGGTCATGGCCGACGGCGGCGAGCTGACCGACGCGCAGCCGTCCTTCGACCAGCAGTCCCACGAGCCGATGGTGAGCTTCAAGTTCAACCTGCGCGGCGCGCAGCGCTTCGGACAGGCGACCTCGGAGAATATCGGCCGGCGCATGGCGATCGTGCTCGACAACGAGGTCGTGTCGGCCCCGGTGATCCGCTCGGCGATCACCGGCGGCTCGGGCCAGATCACCGGCAACTTCACCGTGCAGCAGGCCAACGATCTGGCGGTCCTGCTGCGCGCCGGCGCGCTGCCCGCGAAGTTCACCGTGGTCGAGCGCCGCGTCGTCGGCCCGGGCCTCGGCCGCGACTCCATCGAGGCCGGCAAGCTCGCGACCCTGGTGGCGGCGGCCCTCGTCGTGACCTTCATGTTCGCGACCTACGGGACCTTCGGCTTCATCGCCAACATCGCCCTCATCGTCCACGTCGGGCTGATCCTCGGCCTGATGTCGGTGCTGGAGGCGACCATGACGCTCCCGGGCATCGCCGGCATCGTGCTCACCATCGGCACCGCGGTGGATTCGAACGTGCTGATCTACGAGCGCATGCGCGAGGAGCAGCGGGCCGGCCGCTCGCTGATCTCGGCGCTGCAGGCGGGCTTCGACCGGGCCTTCGCCACCATCATCGACTCGAACTCGACCATGGCGATCGCCGCCCTGATCCTGTTCTTCCTCGGCTCGGGCCCGGTGAAGGGCTTCGCCGTGGTCTTCATCCTCGGCATCCTCACCACGGTCATCACCGCGGTGACGCTGACCCGGATGATGATCGCGGTGTGGTACAACACGTTCCGGCCGAAGACCCTGCCGTTCTGATTAGTCTGGGAGGCCATCGAAGGAGCGCGGGCGGCGCGACGTGACCCCCCTGTCCCGCACGGGAGAGGGGACCCGCGCCTCGACCGTCCTCCATCGCGATGTCCGCGAATAGAGTACCGACCATGCGCCTGCTCCGCCTCTGGCCCGATGAATCGCATTTCGACTTCATGCGATTCCGGCGCTTCACCTTCCCGCTCTCGGCGGTGCTGTCGCTCGCGACCGTGGCGCTGTTCCTGACGATCGGCCTGAACTTCGGCATCGACTTCAAGGGCGGCACCCTGGTGGAGCTGCAGGCGAAGTCCGGCACCGCGGACGTGGCGTCGATCCGGCACACGGCCGCGGGCTTCGGCTTCGGCGAGCCGGAGGTTCAGGAACTCGGCAACCAGGGCACCGTGCTGGTCCGCCTGCCGCTCCAGCCCGGCGAGCAGGGCCAGACCGCGGTGATGAACAAGGCGCACGCCGCCTTCGACAAGGATTACGATTTCCGCCGCACCGAGACCGTCGGTCCGCGCGTCTCCGGCGAGCTCGTCCAGTCCGGCACGCTCGGCGTCGTGCTCTCCGTCGTGGCCGTGCTGCTCTACCTCTGGTTCCGATTCGAGCGGGAGCTGGCGCTCGGCGCCATCGTGGGTACCCTCCACGACATCGTGCTGACCGTCGGCGTCTTCATCATCAGCCGGATCGAGTTCAACATGACCTCGATCGCCGCGATCCTGACGATCGTCGGTTACTCGCTGAACGAGACCGTGGTGGTGTTCGACCGGACCCGCGAGCTCATGCGCCGCTACAAGACCATTCCGACCGTCGACCTGCTCAACCTGTCGATCAACTCGACCATGTCGCGCACGGTGATGACGTCGATCTCGTCGGCGCTGTCGCTGCTGGCGCTGGTGCTGTTCGGCGGCGAGGCGATCAAGGGCTTCGCCGTCGTGATGCTCTGCGGCGTCCTGATCTGCACCTACTCGGCGATCTTCGTCTCGACGCCGGTGTTGATCTATCTGGGCCTGATGCTCTCGGGCGCCCGCGCGGCCTCGGAGCGGTCCGGCGTCCCGCAACCGGCGGAGTAGTCCCTTTTCCCAGATGGCCGATCAGCCAAGTCCGAAGAACTTCGACTCCGGCTTCGTGCCGGGGCGGCACATCATCGACACCTACGGCAACGGCGGCTTCCGCTTCGCCGGGATGTCGCATCGCGGCTCGATCCTGCTGCTGCCCTCCGGGGTCCGCGCCTGGGACGTGACGGAGCCGCGGGCCATCGACCGCACGGCCCTGCGCCCGGTCCAGGCCGAGGCCGGCGGCATCGAGCTGCTGCTCGTCGGGACTGGCCTCGACATCGCGGCGATCGATCCCGCGCTCCGGGGCTGGCTGAAGGATCTCGGCGTCGGCCTCGACGTGATGCAGACCGGCGCCGCCGCCCGGACCTACAACATCCTGGTGGCCGAGAACCGCAAGGTCGCCGCCGCGCTGATCGCGGTGGCCTGATGCCGGAGGTCGACGGCCAGACCGCCGAGACCGGGCTCGCCTTCGCGCAGTCCCACTGCGAGGGCCTCGTGCGGGCCGGCGACCCGGACCGCTACTACGCGACCCTGTTCGCCCCGGCCGCCGCCCGCCCGCACCTCTTCGCCCTCTACGCCTTCTCGTTGACCATCGCGCGGGTGCGCGAGGCCGTCTCGAATCCGATGGCCGGCGAGATCCGCCTGCAATGGTGGCGCGACGCCCTGCAGGGCGAGGCGCGCGGCGACGTGCGCGCCAACCCGGTGGCGGCCGCCCTGGAGGAGGCGATCCGGGCGAACCGCCTCGGGCGCCAGCCCTTCGTCGACCTGATCGACGCCCGCGTCTTCGACCTCTACGAGGATCCGATGCCCCGGGTGAACGACCTCGAGGGCTATTGCGGCGAGACCGCCTCGGCGCTGTTCCGGCTGGCGAGCCTCGTGATCGGCAACGGCACCGAACCGGGCGGCGCGGGCGCGGCCGGGCATACCGGCGTCGCCTACGGGATCACCGGGCTCCTGCGCGCCCTGCCCTGGCACGCCCGCGCGGGGCAGGTCTACCTGCCGGCCGACATCCTCGGCCGCTACGGCGTGACCCGCGAGGACATCGTGACGGGCCGCGGCGGGCCGGGCCTGCGCCGCGCCTGCGCCGACCTGCGCGACCTCGCCCGGCAGCACCTCAAGGCCTTCGAGGCGGCGCGCCCGACCATCGCGCCCTCGGCGGGCGCCGCCTTCCTGCCCACGGCCCTGGTGGAGCCCTACCTCGCCGCCATGGAGCGGGCCTCGTACGACCCGCTCAACACGCCCGTCGAGCTGCCGCGCTGGCGCCGGCTGTGGCGCCTGTGGTGGGCGGCGCGGCGCGTCGGATAGCGGCGGCGTCTTTGCGAGCGGGGCGAAGCAATCCAGCGGCGCCACGCCTGCGGAGGGCGCGCGGCCACGGGTCGCTTCGCTGCGCTCGCGATGACGGAGGGTTGTCAGAGTACCTGCGCCAGTCCCGGCACCAGGGCCGCCAGACGCACCGGCGCGCCGAGCTCCGGCTCGGCCTCCGGCGTCGCCAGCACCGCCACCCGGCAGCCGCCGTCGCCGCGCAGGCCCGTCACCAGCCGTCCGCCCGGTTCCAGGGCCGCGCGCCAGTGCGATGGGATCGCGGGAACGCTGCCGTGGACGAGGATCCGGTCGAAGCCGCCGTCCGGCAGGTCCGGGGCCAGCCCGTCCGCCCGGACGACATGCACCTCGGACAGGGCCGCGAGCCGCCGCGTCGCCGCCCCGGCCAGCGATGTGTAGCGCTCCAGGCTGAGCACCGCCCCGGCGCCCAGCTGGGCGAGCAGCGCGGTCACGTAGCCCGAGCCGGTGCCGATCTCCAGGACGCGCTGGCCGGGCTCGAGCCGCAGCTGCGCCAGCATCAGCGCCACCGTCGACGGCGCCGTCATCGAGGCGCCGCACGACAGCGGCAGCGCGATGTCGCGCCGCGCGTGCTCCCGATGCGGCGGCGGCGCGAAGGTGTCCCGCGGGACCTGCTCCATGGCCCGCAGCACCGCGGTGTCCCGCAGGCCGCGACCCCGGAGCGCCATCACGAAGGCCGCGTTGCCGGCAGCCTCCTCCAGGCTGCCCAGATCGATCACTCGGCGAAAGCCTGCGCGAAGCGCGTCAGCGTCGGCTCGTCGGTGAGGTCGAGGCGCAGGGGCGTCACCGAGATCCGCTTCTCGGCGATGGCCTTGAGATCCGAACCGTGGCCCGGCTCGAACCGGGCCTTGGCGAAGGCCAGCCAGAAATACGGGTTGCCGCGCCCGTCGACACGCGCGTCGATCGACAGCAGCGCCTGATTGCGGAAGCCCTGCGCCGCCACCGCGACGCCCTGCACGTCGGCCGGTTCGCAGTCCGGGAAGTTCACGTTGATCAGGATGCCGGGCTCGATCCCGGTCTCCAGGATCTTCCGGACGACCTTCGCGCCGTGCGTCCGGGCGCAGTCCCACTTGAGCGCGCCGCGCCCGCCGGCGCCGTAGGCCTGGCTCATGGCGATGGAGCGGATGCCGAGGATCGTCCCCTCCATGGCGGCCGCGATCGTGCCCGAATAGGTCACGTCCTCGGCGACGTTCTGGCCGCGGTTGACTCCCGACAGGACGAGGTCCGGCCCGTGATCGCCCAGGATATGGCGCACGCCCAGGATCACGCAGTCCGACGGCGTGCCCTTCACGGCGAAGCGCTGCTCCGAGACCTGCCGCAGCCGCAGCGGATCGTTGAGCGAGAGCGAGTGCGACACGCCGGACTGGTCGCTCTCCGGCGCCACGACCCAGACGTCGTCCGAGAGCTCTTTGGCGATCTCCTCCAGGGTACTGAGCCCCGGCGCGTGGATGCCGTCGTCGTTGGTGACCAGGATGCGCATCAGCGGGTGCCCTCGATCCGGTTGAGCCCGCCCATGTAGGGGTGGAGCACCGACGGGAGCGTGATGCTCCCGTCCGGGTTCTGGTAGTTCTCCATCACGGCGATGAGCGCGCGGCCGACCGCGACGCCCGAGCCGTTGAGGGTGTGGACATAGGCCGGCTTGCCGTCCTTGCCCCGGTAGCGGGCGTTCATCCGCCGCGCCTGGAAGTCGCCGCAGACCGAGCAGGACGAGATCTCGCGGTGGGTGCGCTGGCCCGGCACCCAGACCTCGATGTCGTAGGTCTTCTGGCTGGCGAAGCCCATGTCGCCGGTGCAGAGCGTCATCACCCGGTAGGGCAGATCCAGCTTCTTCAGCACCGCCTCGGCGCTGGTCAGCATCCGCTCGTGCTCGTTGGCGGATTCCTCCGGCGTCGTGATCGAGACCAGCTCGACCTTGTTGAACTGGTGCTGGCGCAGCATCCCGCGGGTGTCCCGCCCCGCCGCCCCGGCCTCGGCCCGGAAGCAAGGGGTGAGCGCGGTGAAGCGCAGGGGCAGTTCCTCCTCGCGGAGGATTGACTCACGGACGAGGTTGGTGAGCGGCACCTCGGCGGTGGGGACGAGCCAGCGGCGATCCTGTAGGGGAGGATCGCTTTCAAAAGTTCTTTTGAGGGCTACGCGATCCGCACCGTCAACATCCCCCTGCAGTGATTTTACTGTCTGAAGTATGGCTTCGAAGGCTTGCTGGCTTCGATCGACGCCGGTTGCGAACTGATCATCCAAAAACTTTGGGAGCTGTGCGGTCCCGAACATGGCCTCGTCTCTGACGAGGATCGGCGGCGCCACTTCTAGATACCCATGCTCCTGCGTGTGCAGGTCGAGCATGAACTGGCCGAGCGCCCGCTCCAGCCGGGCAAGCTGGCCCTTCAGCACCACGAAGCGCGAGCCGGACAGCTTGGCCGCCGCCTCGAAATCCATCAGGCCCGCGGCCTCGCCGAGCTCGAAATGCTCCTTGCCCTCGGTCAGCCGCCCGCGGGTCGCGGCGTGGCTGCGATAGAGGACGTTGCCGTGCTCGTCCGCGCCCTCGGGGACGTCGGGCTTCGGCCGGTTCGGGATCGCGGCGAGGCGGTCTGCCAGGGTCTTGTCGGCCGCGTCCTGCGCCGCCTTCAGCTGCGGCTCGGCGCCCTTCAGGGCCGCGACCTCGGCCATCAGGGCGGCGGCGCGCTCCTCGTCCTTGGCCTTCTTGGCGCCGCCGATCTCCTTGGCCAGAGCGTTGCGCCGCTCCTGGTTGGCCTGCGCGGCCGAGACCGACGATTTCCGCGCCTCGTCGAGGGCGATCAGCTCGGCCGAGAGCGGCGCGAGGCCCCGGCGCTGGAGGTCGCGGTCGAAGGCGTCCGGGTTCTCCCGGATGGCGCGGATGTCGTGCATCGAGTCGGCTCGGGTCTTCTGCGCGGCGTCGAGCGCGCGGGTCCCGCTTTGCCGCATCGCGTCCGGTGGGACAAGCGCGCGGGAGCGTCCGAGACGGCCGTTAGCCCTTCGGCGGCGCGAGCTTCAGCTGGTCGATCGCCCAGAGCCACGTGCCGTCCGCCTGCTCGCGGGCGACCTCCACCGAGAACGCGCCGTTGGGCAGCCGCGCGAAGGTCATGGCCAGCGCGCCGTTGCGCAGCGGCGGCGGCGTTTCCGGCGCCGGGAAGTCGGATTTGCGCGCCAGCAGGTCGGCGTAGAAGGTCCGGATCTCGGCGTGGCCCGTGGCGACGACGCGACCCGCCGCCAGCACCGCGTCGGGCTCGTAGAGGGCGACGAGGCCCTCGACGTCGCCGGCATTGGCGCGCTGATTGAACAGGGCGGCGAGCGCCTCGGGGGCGCGGGCGGGCTCTCGCGTCTGGTCCGTCATGGCGTCTCCTCACTCCGGGCATTGCGGCCATCGCGGCCATCGCGGCCGTCGCGGCCATCGCGGCCATCGCGGCCGTTCGGTGCTGCGGCAATGCGCCGGGCGGCCGATCTTTCCCCGACGCGCGTCATTTCAGGCGCGTGCCGTGGCGGTCGGCCACCGACACGGCGACCGGAATCCCGGCCTTCACGCTCTCCGAGACGGTGCAGAACCGCTCGAACTGCTCCAGGACCCGGTCGATCCGCGGCATGTCGGCGGCGGCGGCTCCGAGCTGGATGTGGACGCCGATCCCGGTGACGCGCAGCCGCCCCTCGGCGTTGCGCTCCACCCGGCAGGACGCCTCGGCCGCGACGCCGCGCGCGTCCTGGCGGAACTTGCCCAGGGCGAAGACGAGGCTGGCACAGAGGCAGTTCGCGACGCCGGAGATCAGGAGCTGCTCGGGAAACGGCCCGGTCCCGCCGCCGATCGGGGGCGCCTCGTCGGTGCGCAACGCCGGGAGGGCCGCGCTGAAATCGACCGTGAAGACGTAATCCGCGACCTGGGTGATCCGGATCGTCGGTTCCGCTTCCATCGATACTCCCCGGAGGACGTTTCGGCGCGACCGGCCGGGTATACCAACGCTCGATCCCGGTTCGCGTTCGGGAGGACCGCGCCATGCGTCCGGACACGGATGATTTCCCCGGTTCTTCCCCGTAGAACCGGCCGCCCGACCGACCCGCACGCGAACCCCCCGATCCGATGACGAGCCCCGCGACCCTCGACACCCTGATGCCGCTCCTGGAGCGCATCGCCACCGCGCTGGAGCGGACCGCGCCCGCCGTCCCGCCAGCGTTCGACCCGAGCGCTGCCGACGCGTTCCTGTGGGGGCCCGAGCGCCGGCTGACCCCGGTGCCGCAGGTGGCCCGGGTGGAGATGGGGCTCCTCACCGGCATCGACCGGGCGCGCGACACCCTGGTGGAGAACACCGAGCGCTTCGCCCGCGGCCTGCCGGCCAACAACGCCCTGCTGTGGGGCGCCCGCGGCATGGGCAAGTCCTCGCTGGTCAAGGCGGCCCACGCCGAGATCAACGCCCGCCGGCCCGCCGGCAGCCTGCCGATGAAGCTCGTCGAGATCCACCGCGAGGACATCGAGGCGCTGCCCGACCTGATGGCCCTGCTGCGGCCGGACCCGCACCGCTGGCTCGTCTACTGCGACGACCTCTCCTTCGACGCCGACGACACCTCGTACAAGTCGCTCAAGACGGCGCTCGACGGCGGCATCGAGGGGCGGCCGGGGAACGTGCTGTTCTACGCCACATCGAACCGCCGCCACCTGCTCGCTCGCGACATGGTGGAGAACGAGCGCTCGACCGCCATCAACCCCGGCGAGGCGGTGGAGGAGAAGGTCTCGCTCTCCGACCGGTTCGGCCTCTGGCTCGGTTTCCACAAGTGCAGCCAGGACGAGTACCTGGCGATGATCCGCGCCTACGCCGACCGCTACGGCCTCGCCGTGGCGCCGGACCAGCTGCGCGCCGAATCCCTGGAATGGGCCACCACCCGCGGCTCGCGCTCGGGCCGGACCGCGTTCCAGTTCATCCAGGACCTGGCCGGGCGGCTCGGCAAGACGCTGGACTGAGGGGCGGCGCCGAGCTCTCGTCGTCATCCGCGCCCTGGCTGATGGCGTCGGCCCCGCCGTCTTTGCGAGCGGAGCGAAGCAATCCAGGCAGCGCCACGCTTGGCAATGTCGCGCTGCCCTGGGTCACTTCGCTCCGCTCGTGATGACGGAGGGCGCGCTAGCGCCCGCTCGACCCGAACCCGCCCGCGCCCCGCTCCGAGCCGGGGCCGGGCGCGCCCTCCAGCACAGTCAGCGCCGGCCGCGTGATCCGCGTGAAGACGAGCTGCGCGATCCGCTCGCCCGGCTCGATCCGCACGGGCTCGGATGCGTCGCGATTCCAGGCGGAGACCAGCAGCGGACCCTCGTAATCCGCGTCGATCACGCCGGTGCCGTTGCCGAGCACCAGACCGTCCCGGTGTCCGCGGCCCGAGCGCGGGAAGATCAGCCCGCACCAGGCGGGATCGCGGATCAGCACGCTGACCCCCGCCGGGATCAGGACCGCCTTCCCCTGAGGCTGCAACTCCAGGGGCGCGTCGAGGCAGGCGTGCAGGTCGAGGCCGGCCGCGGCCGCCGAACCCCAGCGCGGGAAGCCCCAGCCCGGCAGGCGCGGGTCGAGCAGCCGCAGCCCGACCTCCGGCAGGTCGCTCACGCGGTCATCCGCGCGACCGCCTCGGCCATGGCGAGCGTCCGCCGGGCGGCCTCGACGTGGAGGCGCTCGACCATCTTGCCGTCCACCGCGATGACCCCGCGCTCGCGGTTCTCCGGCGCGTCGAACACGTCCATCAGCCGGCGGGCCTGCGCGATCTCCTCGGCATCCGGCCCGAAGGCGGCGTTGGCCGGACCGATCTGGCTCGGGTGGATCAGCATCTTGCCGTCGAAGCCGAGGTCGCGGCCCTGCGCGCACTCGGCCTCGAACCCGGTCGCGTCCTCGAGGTCGGTGAACACGCCGTCGATCGCCTCGATCTCGTAGGCCCGGGCGGCGGCCAGGACGTTCATCAGCCAGGGCAGCAGGGCAGCCCGCCCCGGCGGCCGGATCCGCGACGCCTTCAGCAGGTCGTTCGGGCCGATCACCAGGGCGCCGAGCCGGCCGTCCACGTCCCGGGCCGCGCCCGCGATCTCGGCGGCGTTCACCACCGCCATCGGCGTCTCGATCATCGCCCAGACCCGCGTCGCCAGGGGCGCGCCGAGGCGGCGCAGGCGGGAGCCCACGGCGATCAGCGCGTCGGAGGTCCGGACCTTCGGCACCAGGATCGCGTCCGGGGCGGCCGGCGCGAGCGCCACGAGGTCGGCCTCGCCGTCCTCGGTTTCCGGCGGGTTGATGCGGACCACGACCTCGCGCGGGCCGAAGCCCCGCGCGGCGACCGCGGCGGCGACCTGGGCGCGGGCGGCAGCCTTCGCGGTGGGGGCGGTGCCGTCCTCGAGGTCGATCAGGATCACGTCGGCGGGGAGAGACCGCGCCTTCTCCAGCGCCCGGGCGTTGGAGCCCGGCATCGCCAGCACGCTGCGACGGGGACGGATCTCGCTCATCACGCTTCTCCCGGGCCGGCGGCGCCCTCGGCGACGCGGATAGCTTTCCGCGCGCATCCCGGCAAGAACGCGGGCCGGAACGACGGCCGCACGCACCGCGGCGGGGGAATGGCATGGCGCGCTGGATCGCGGGACTGGACGGCTGCCGCGGCGCCTGGGCGGGCGCGCTCCTCGACCTGGACGACCCCGACCGGCACCGCTGCGCCCTGTTCCCCGACGTCGCCGCGCTCCTCGACGCGCCGGAGCGGCCCGGCATCGTCGGGATCGACGTGCCGATCGGGCTGCCCGACCGGATCACCGGCGGCGGCCGCGGCGCCGACCGGGCCGCGCGCGCCCGGCTCGGGCCGGCGCGGGCCTCGGTGTTCCCGATGCCGCCGCGGAGCGCGGTCTACGCCCCCGACTACGCCGCCGCGAAGGCCGCCTCGCGGGCGGCGAGCGACCCGCCCTTCGCGCCGTCGATCCAGGGCTACAACATCTTCCGCTACGTCCGCGCGGTCGACACGCTCCTGCGGGAGCGCCCGGAGGCGCGCGCGCGGGTCCACGAGGTCCATCCCGAGGTGGCCTTCCACGCCCTCAACGGCGGCCGGCCGCTCGGCCTGCCCAAGAAGGGCAGGCGCGCCCGCGAGGGGCTGGACCTCCGGCGGGCGCTCCTCGCGGCGGCGGGCCTGCCGGACGCGCTGATCGGGTCCCGGGTCAAGGGCGTTCCGGAGGACGACCATCTCGACGCGCTGGCCGCCCTCGTGGTGGCCCGCGACATAAGCCTCGGACAGGCCGTGCCGCTGCCGGATCCGCCCGAGCGCGACGCCTTCGGGCTCCCCGTCGTGATCTGGGCACCGGCGCCCCGCCCGCCGGCCTGAACCGGCGCCCCGCACCTCCGCCGGGCGCGTCGGCGACCGCAACGTGCTGTTTTGCACGCAGGCGCGCGCGCGGCCGGTGTCCGTCCCCGGCGCGCGCTCTAGCTCTGGCTGCATGAGCGCCGCGAACCCCCTGCCCGTCCGACACATCGCCCGCGCGATCGTCCTCGATCCGCGGGACCGGATCCTGCTCATCGCCTACACGTCGGTCCACGCGAGGGGGCCGGACGGGGCGCCGCTCCGGTTCTGGTTCATGCCCGGCGGCGGCCTTGAGCCCGGCGAGGACCACGTCACCGCCTGCCGGCGGGAACTCGAGGAGGAGATCGGCCGGGGCGACGCCGCGATCGGCCCGCAGGTCGCGGCCTGCGACGGCCCATTCCACCTGTTCCGTCAGGCACGGGACGCCCGGGAGCGCTACTTCCTCGTCCGCCTGCCCGACGACCGGGTCGACACGAGCCGGCTCGCCGAGACCGAGGACAACCCGCTGATCGGGACGCGCTGGTGGCCGCTCGACGAGTTGCGCGCTAGCGGTGAGCACGTCGAGCCGGCCGGTCTCGCGGATCTGGCGTCGGACCTCGCGCGCGGGACTATTCCGGCCCAGCCGCGCGTTCTTGCTTGGCGAGGACTTTGATTTCACTCCCGCTGTCGCGGATTTGTCTAACTGGAGACGACTTTATGTTCCCCGTCTACCTGACCGAAGGCTACCGGTCCTTCCTCCTCGACCGCTTCCCGACCGAGCGTCGGCGCTTCGCGCAGCTCGCCTCGACGCAGAATCCGGAGATCCTGGTCATCAGCTGCTGCGACAGCCGGGTCTCGCCCAGCGCGATCTTCAATGCCGGCCCGGGCGAGCTGTTCACGATCCGCAACGTCGCCAACCTCGTGCCGGTCTACCAGCCGGACGGCCAGTATCATGGCACCTCGGCGGCCCTGGAATTCGCCGTCCAGGCCCTGGAGGTGAAGCACATCGTCGTCCTCGGGCATGCCACCTGCGGCGGCATCAAGGCCTGGGCCAACAAGGCGAAGCCGCTCTCGCCCGGCGACTTCATCGGCAAGTGGGTCTCGCTCGTGGGTCAGGCCGAGGACAAGGCCGGCGATCCCGCCGCGCCGAACTACCTGACCAAGCTGGAACATGCCGTGGTCGTCCAGAGCATGGAGAACCTGCTGACCTTCCCGTTCGTGAAGGAGCGGGTCGACGACGGCCGCCTCGAGATCCACGGCGCGCATTTCGGCGTGGCCAGCGGCTCCCTGCTGGTGCGCGATCCGCAGTCCGGCGAGTTCAAGCCGCCGATCGACACGACCGGCCAGTCGGTCCGTTCCGTCGCCGCCATCGCGTGCGAGTGAGCGCACGGCGCGGGCGCTGAGATTCGGGACCGGTCGGCCGGTCCCGGATCCGATGATGCTGGGACGCGCCGGCGCGGCGCGTCCGCGAAGGTCGTTCGCCGCGGTCGGCCGGCGATCATCCTGGCTCGAACAGCCATCGACATGAGAAAGGCGGCGGGGTCGCGCCCGCCGCCTTCTCGTTCGGCCCGGCCGAGGCCGGGCCGCCGAAGTCCGTGCCGCTTACATGGCGCCCGGGAGACGCTCGGCCTGCTGCAGGTGCATCTGCAGGGCCGGCAGGGCCTGCTGGGCGTAGTTGCGCAGGGCCGGGTTCGGGCCGCCCTGAGCGTAGGCCTGGGTCATCGCGATGGTCATCTGATGGGCCTGGATCTGCTGCGACGCGTACAGGCGGTCGAAGCGCGCGCCGGCCGGGGCGGCCGAGAGCTGGGCCAGCATCGCCTGCTGCTCCGGGTTCGGCGGGACGATCGTCGAGGCGCCGGTCGCCATCACGTCGCCGCGGCCGATCTGGCCACCCGCGGCGGCGCCGCGCGCCGCGCCGGCACCCGCGCCCTCGAGGCCGCCGACCGGGCCGCCCGCCAGGGTGCCGCCGACCACGCCGGTCGCCGCGCCGACGCCGGCGCCCACGGCGCTGCCCGCCACCGCGATCGGGGCGGTGACCAGGCCACCGAGGCCCGGATCGCCGGCGACGCCGTTCATCTGGCCGCCGGCCAGGGCGACGTTGGCGGCGCGGTGGTCACGGAGCACCTCCTGGGCGTAGGAGCGGATGCGCGGGTTGCGCGACTTGGACAGGGCGATCTGCGAGGACTGGATCTCGAAGGCGTTCGCCTGCATCGACTGCATGCGGAAGTCGTTGGCGCTCTGGGCCATGGCCGGGGTCGACAGCGCCAGGACGAGCGCGGACGCGGCAGCGTAGTTCTTCAGCATCGGGACCTCTGTTCGAGATGGGCACGCGAACCGCGGAAGGACGCCGCATGTGCAGCACGGACGCCTCGGCAGACGACGTCGCAGGCAACTCGGAGCCGGCGGGTTCGCGAATTGGTCCGTCAACGAGGCTATCGGCTTATGGTTCCTGCCGTTTTCGCATCCGACAATACGGTTCCCGAGCGGATCTAATCCGGCGCGCGTGCCCTCTCGGTGGATCCCGCAGGATGCCGATCGCGCTCGTCCGGGACGGTGGCCTCGGCGGGTGGGTCCTTCCGGCCGCACCTCCGGGCAGGGCTCGAAGCGCGACGCGCGCGGGCAGCCCGTGATCGTCGTCGCCGTCCAGATCCTCCGCGCCGCCGCCGCCCTCATGGTGGCATGGCACCACGCGCGGCACGAGGCGGGCCTCCTCGCTGACCGGGGCGCCGGCCCAGCGCTCGATCCCGCGACGCTGCTGCCCTGGTGGGGCGGGGTCGACCTGTTCTTCGTGATCTCCGGCTTCGTCATCGTCCATGCCGGCGGCCGGCTCGCGGGCCGGTCGGGCGGCCGCGCCCGCTTCCTCGCCCACCGGGTCGCCCGGGTGGTGCCCCTCTACTGGCTGGTGAGCCTGCTCTACCTCGTCCTGGCGCTCGCGCGGCCGGACCTCCTGGGCGAGGCCGCCGCGCTGGTGCGCGACCCGGTCGCCCTCGCGGCGAGCTTCCTGTTCTGGCCGGCGGCCCGCCCCGACGGCACCGTCCAGCCGCTCTACGGCCTCGGCTGGACCCTGAACTACGAGGCGGCCTTCTACGCACTCTTCGCCGCGGGTCTCGGCTTCGGGCGGCGCGGCGCCGTCGCGTGGTTGTGCGGGAGCTTGGCCGTCCTCGTGGCGGTCGGCGCCCTCGTGCCGGGCCTGCCGGTGCCGCTGCGCTTCTGGTCGGATCCGATCGTACTCGAATTCGCCGCCGGCGCCGGTCTCGCCCTCGCCTGGGGCGCGGGGTTCCGGCCGGCCCTCCCCCTGCGGGTCGGGCTCGCGGTGCTGGGCGTGCTGGGGCTGATCCTGGCCGCGCGGGTGCTCGCGGGTCTCGGCGAGGCCGACGGGTTCCTGCGCCCGCTCCTCGTCGGCGGGCCGGCCGTCCTGCTGGTGGCGGCCGCCCTCGGGCCACCCCACGACGCGGCCGCGGTCGCGCGGCTGCCGTCCCCCGTGCGCGGGCTCGTCGCGCTCGGCGACGCGTCCTACGCCCTCTACCTCGTGCACCCGTTCGCGCTGCGCCTCGTGCGCGAGGCGCTGCTCCGGCTCGGCCTTGCCCCCGCCCTGCATCCCTGGGCCGGCATGGCGCTGATGCTCGCGGGCAGCGCCGCGGCCGCGCTCGTGGTCCACCGCCTCGTCGAGCGGCCCCTGACCCGGGCCCTCCGGAGGCGGCTCGATCCGGGCGCGCCGCAAAACCGTGTGCGCGCCGTGCCGGCCCCGGTTCCACCGCGCGGCCGGGAGGATTAGCCTCGCCTGCCCGAGGAGAAGGCCAGCATGAAGACCCTGCTCGTTCCCGTCGCGATGCACGACGCCCTGCCCTCCGTCTTCGAGACGACCCGGCTGGCGGCCACGCGCTTCGGCAGTCTGATCGAGGGCGTGTCCCTGCGCCCGGCGCTGGCCGAGTACGTGCCGGTCGACATGGTCGGCGGCATGACGTGGCTGCGCGACGAGGAGGCCGACCGGGCCGAGGCCGAGGAGGCGGGCGGCCGCTTCGTGGCCTTCATGGACGGCGCCGGCATCCCGCGGCACGCCCGCGACGGGCTCTGCATACCGGACCGGGTGCCCGATGCCGGACCGCGCTACCGCTGGCGACAGGACGTCCCCACCGGCGACGCGTTCCTCGGGCAGTACGCGCGGCTGTTCTCGGCAACGGTGGTCGGGCGTCCCGGCACCACCGACAACGCCCCGCGCATGACCACGTTCGAGACGGCCCTGTTCGAGAGCGGCCGCCCGATCCTGCTGGCGCCGCCTACGGCACCGGCCAGCCTCGGTGACGCCGTGGTCATCGCCTGGAACGGGTCGACCGAGACCGCCCGGGCGGTGGCTTTCGCGATGCCGTTCCTGCGGCGGGCCGAGCGGGTGCTCGTGCTCAGCGTCGAGGGCGGCATGGTGCCGGGCCCGACCGCGCAGGACCTCGCCCAGGCCCTGGCCTGCGAGGGTGTGGACGCGTCGCACCGGGCCCTGCCGGCCGGCCGGCGCGTGCCCGGCGAGACCTTTCTGGCGGAGGCGAAGGCGTTCGGCTGCGATCTTCTCATCAAGGGCGCCTACACACAGAGCCGCCTGCGCCAGATGATCTTCGGCGGCGTCACCAGCCACGTTCTCGCCCACGCCGACATGCCGGTGCTGATGGCGCATTGAGCGCTCTGCGAGCCCGGCCGACGGATTGCGGCACCGCACGTCCTTCGGCGCCGGGAACCCTGCCCGGTCCCCGGCGTTCGGGTCCCGCAGCCGGACGGCACGCCCATTGTCCACACGCTCGGAAAGGAGCCCCGTGAAGAGCCCCGTGAGACGTCTCTTCCTCGCCGGCCTTCTGGCGATCGCGACCATCCCCGCCGCCCGCGCTGAGCCGGCGACCGTCCGGTTCCGCGGCACCGTGGTCCAGGCCGATTCGGAGCGCGTGGAGATCCGCCGCACCAGCGGCAGCACCCTGGCCGTGCGGATGGGCCCCCGGACCCGCATCTACGCGGTGAACGGCGCCAGCCTGCGGGCGATCAAGCCGGAGAGCTACGTCAGCGTCCTCGGTGCGTCCGATTCCGAGCCGCGGCAGGCGACCGCCGTGACCCTGTACTCTCCGTCCGAGCGCGGGTTCGAGGCCGGCAGCCAGCCATGGGACACCGCGCAGGGCGCGCGCCTCACCGCCGGCTGGGTGGCCGACGTGCAGCGGGGCGCGCCGATGCGTCTGACCCTCGCCTATAACGGCGGCCAATCGTCCTTCGCGATCCCCGACGACACGCCGGTGACGCAGTTCTCGCCTGGTGAGAAGGCGATGCTCCAGCGGGGCGCCGCCGTGACGATCTTCGCGCGCCCGGACGAGGACGGCGGGCTGATGGCGGGGACGATCGCGGTGGGCCGCCAGGGCGTCGTGCCGGGTCTCTGAGCCGATCGGGCCGCTGCGTCACCGACGGCGCAGCAAACCCGCGCGCCGACGCGGAAGCTGCGCTACACCGGTCGGCGATGACCGAGCCCGCCTTCACCCTCGACCCGCGCCTGTCGGCTGACACCGCCGAAGTGGGCGACCTCGCCCTGTGCCGCGTGCTGCTGATGGACGATGCCCGGTTCCCGTGGCTGATCCTAGTGCCGCGCCGCCCGAACCTCACCGAGATCACCGACCTCTCCGAGACCGATGCCGCGGCGCTCTGGAAGGAGATCCGCCTCACCACGGGGGTGATGCAGGCCCTGTCCAAGCCTGACAAGGTGAATGTCGGCGCCCTGGGCAACGTAGTGTCGCAGCTCCACGTCCACGTGGTCGGCCGCTTCCGGTCGGATCCCGCCTGGCCGGGGCCGGTCTGGGGGTTCGAGACCCGCAAGCCCTACCCGCCCCACGCCCGCGCCCAGCTCCTCGAGCGCGCCGGCGCCCTCTTCTCCGCGGCCTGACCCTCGCATGACCGATCCCCGCGACACCCTCGGCTTCGTCCGAAACCGCCTCGACCGGCACTCGGCCGAGCAGCCCGAGGAGGCGGTGCCCGCCTTCGACACGCCCGAGGCCCGCCTCGTGCTGATCTGCGGCGACCGGATCGTGCTGCGCGGGGAGACCGCGCTGATCGCGGTCGCGGAGGCGGCGGACCTCGCCGGCGAGATGCGCATCTTCCTCGGGCACCGGGACGGGCAGCCCGTCTTCGCCGCCGCCGCGCCGGCCGAGGCCGCGGAGCGCTTCTCCGAGGGGCCGACCCGTACCCTCGACCTGAGGTCGATCGCCACCGACTCCGCCGTGGAGGCCGAGGAGCTCGGCCTGCTCGCCGTGGCCAAGTCCATGCTCGACTGGCACGCCCGCCACGGCTTCTGCGCCAATTGCGGCACCGCCACCGTCTCGAAGGCCGGCGGCTTCCGCCGGGAATGCCCGAGTTGCGGTGCCCACCATTTCCCCCGGGTCGACCCGGTGGTGATCATGCTGGTGCGCCGGGGCGACACCTGCCTGCTCGGCCGGGGTCCGCATTTCCGCCCGCACATGTATTCCTGCCTCGCGGGCTTCCTGGAGCCCGGCGAGACGATCGAGGACGCGGTGCGCCGCGAGGTGTTCGAGGAGACGCAGATCCGCGTCGGCGCCGTCACCTACCGGACGTCGCAGCCCTGGCCGTTCCCGTCGTCGCTGATGATGGGCTGCGCCGCCGAGGCGCTCGACGAGGTTATCGTAACCGATCCCAGCGAGCTGGAGGATGCGCGCTGGTTCAGCCGGGCCGACGTCGCGGCCATGCTGGCGGGAACGCATCCCGAGGGGATCCTGGCGCCGCCGCCCATGGCGATCGCCAACTACCTGATGCGCGCCTTCGTGGCCGGCGAGACCTGATCCGGATCAGCCGGACGCGCCGGAGCCGCTGACCTGCAGCTCCCCCGCCGCGCCCGCGCCAGCGGCCTCAGACCGCCACGCGGGCCTGCTCCACCTGGGCCGGGAGCGCGCCACGCATCTCGGAGAAGGCCTCGCCCACCATCAGCAGCGCCGGCCCGTCGAGGCCCGCCGCCTCGACCCGGTCGGCGAGGTCGGCGGCCGTGCCGCGCAGGGCCTGCTGGTTCGGGCGGGTGGCGTTGAACACCAGCAGCGCCGGCGTCGTGGGCGCCAGCCCCTCCTCCACGGCGCGCGCCAGCAAGGCCCGCAGGGTCCGCTTCGGCATGTAGACGACCGTGGTGACGCTCGGATCGGCGAGAGCGCCCCAGTTCAGGTCGTCCGGCAGCGCCCCGCGGCGGTCGTGGCCGGTGACGAACTGGAGCCGGCGCGCGGCGTCGCGATGGGTCAGGGACAGGCCGAGGGACGCCGCCGCACCCTGCGCGGCCGAGACGCCCGGCACCACGGTCACCGGGATGCCGGCGGCCCGGCAGGCCTCGATCTCCTCGCCGGCCCGGCCGAAGACCAGCGGGTCGCCGGATTTCAGCCGCACCACCTGCTTGCCGGAGCGGGCGAGCTGGACCATCAGGGCGTTGATGTCGTCCTGGCGGCAGGACGGGCCGTGGCCGGTCTTGCCCACCAGCATGGTGCGGGCCTCGCGGCGGGCGTAGTCCAGGATCTCGGGCGCGACGAGGTCGTCGTAGAGGATGACGTCGGCGTTGCGCAGCGCCCGCAGCGCCTTGAGCGTGAGCAGCTCCGCGTCGCCGGGGCCGGCCCCGACCAGCGTCACGGCGCCGCCCTTCGGGGCGGTCTCGGTCTCGCCGAGCAGCTCGGCGAGATCCCGGTCCGACGGCGCCCGGTCGGGCTCCGCGAAGGCCCGGTCGGTGAAGCGCTCCCAGAAGAACCGCCGGTCGGCGAAGCCGTGGAAGCGGGCCGTGACGCCGTCGCGCCAGTCGCGGGCGGCCGCGACCCAGCGACTGAACCCGCGGGGCAGCATCGCCTCGATCCGGGCGCGCACGGTCTGCCCGAAAACCGGGGCCGCGCCCTCGGTCGAGATGCCGACCACGAGCGGCGAGCGGTTGACGATGGCGCCGAACTTCACGTCGCAGAGGTGTGGCCGGTCCACCGCGTTGACGATGGCGCCGGCGCCGCGGGCGGCCGCCACGAAGGCGACGCACTCGGCCTCGTCCTCCATCGCGCCGATGCAGAAGGCCGCGCCCCAGAGATCGTCCGGGCTCCAGGGGCGTTCGTGCAGGACCACCTGCCCGTCGACGATCTCGCCCGGCACGGCGCGCAGCTCCTCGCCGGGCTCGGGCGCGTAGACGTCGACATGGGCGCCGGCGGCGGCCAGCACCTTCACCTTCCAGGGGGCGCCGCCGGACGAGCCGGCGAGCACCACCCGCTTGCCGCGCAGGGGGACGAAGACGGGCAGCACCGCCAGCGGCTCCAGGCCGGCAGCCTTGGTCTCGCGGGGGGCGCGGGCTGCGCGCAGGGGGGTCTCGGTCACGGGCCTGTCCTGAATCGTCCTGATCCGGCCGGTCCCGACTGCCCCCTCATCCTCGGGTACCGGAGCGGAAGCCTCGAAGGAGGCTCCAGTCGGCCGCGATCCCTGGAGCTCTTCTTCGAGGACCGCTGACGCGGGCACCTCAGGATGAGGTGATCTGACAGGAGAAGCCGATCCATCCTCGTCGGCGAGTGTATCAGAAAATCACGCGGCGCATGCGGTCTGCCCGGCCAGCATCTTGCGGATCTCCGGTATGCACGAGCCGCAATTCGTCCCGGCCTTGCAGGCGGCACCCACCGCCTCCACGGAGCCGGCGCCTCCGGCGATGGTCGCGGCGATAATGTCCGCGCCGACGCCGTGACAGGCGCAGACCACCGGACCCGCCGAGGCGGTCGCCGCGCGGCCCGAGAGCAGCGCCCGCCGCTCGGCGGCGTCGGGCGCCTCGGCGGCGAACAGGACCTTGGCGGCCTCCCAGTCCGGCCGCTCGGCGGCGGGGGCGTAGGCGAGGCAGGCGACGAGGCGGTCGCCGTCGTAGACCGCGCAGCGGTAGCGGTCGCGGGCGTGGTCGGCATATTCCGCCAACTCGCCGCCCGGCAGCGCCTCGCTCTGGATCAACCCGCGCACCATCAGCGCCACGGCGCGGGAGCTGTCGGCGGTGGCGAACTGCGCGCCCCAGCCGCCGGTGATCGCGGCGCGCGCCCACCACCAGCCCTCGGGCAGCGCCACCTGTCGGCGCGTCAGCAGGAAGCCGCGGGCGCGGTAGCCGACGGACTCGACCGCCGCGGGGGTCGCCTTGAGCTCGGGCTGACCCGAGACCGGGTCGGTCATACCCCGCACCAGCGCACCGACCCGGGCCCGCGACGCGAAGGCGCCGCCCCAGTGCATCGGCATGAACAGGCTGCCCGGCACCACCGTGTCGGTGACCGTCACCTCCAGCTCGGCCGCGCCGTGCGCGGTCGTGAGCCGGGCGATGTCGCCCTCCGCGAGGCCGTGGGCCGCCGCGTCGTCCGGATGGACCTCGACGAACGGCACGGCGCGGTGCGCGGAGAGCCGCTGGCTCTTCCCGGTGCGGGTCATCGTGTGCCAGTGGTCGCGGACCCGGCCGGTGTTGAGCATGAGCGGGAACGCCGTAGAGGCCGCGAGCGCGAGGGCCGGCGGCTGCACCGCGACGAAGCGGGCGCGCCGGTCGAAGGTGTAGAACCGGCCGTCGCCGAACAGCCTCGCCTTCCCTTGCGGGGCGCCCCGGAAGCCGGAGCGCTTCGGGATCGGCCACTGCACCGGCAGGGCCGCCTCGTAGGCGGCGTCGCCGATGTCCGCGAGCGCGCCGAGGTCGAAATCGCGGGTGCCGTTGTTCTCGTAGGCCGAGAGCCCGGCATGCTCGCGGAAGATCGCGGCGGCGGAATCGAACGCGAAGGCCCGGCCGTGGCCGAGGCGGCGCCCGACATCCGCCAGCGCCGCCCAGTCCGGCCTGGCCTCGCCGGGGCTCGCGAGGAAGCGGCGCTGGCGCGAGATCCGGCGCTCGGAATTGGTGACCGTGCCGTCCTTCTCGCCCCAGGCCTGGGCGGGGAGAAGCACGGTGGTCTTGGCCCGCCCCCGCGCGGTGTCGGAATCCGCCACCGCCTCGGACACCACGTAGAGGTCGAGGCCGGCGAGCGAGTCCCGGATCGCGTCGGCCCGCGGCATCGAGACCAGCGGGTTGGTGCCCATCACCCACAGCGCCTTGATCTTGCCCCGGCCGATCGCCTCGAACAGGGCCACCGCCTTCATGCCCTCGCCGGTGATGATCCGCGGGGCGCCCCAGTAGCGGCGCACCCGGTCCACCTCCTCGGGGGTGAAGTGCATGTGGGCGGCCAGCATGTTGGCGAGCCCCCCGACCTCGCGCCCGCCCATGGCGTTCGGCTGGCCGGTCAGCGAGAACGGCCCCATCCCGGTCTCGCCGATCCGGCCGGTGACGAGGTGGCAGTTGATGATGCTGTTGCCCTTGTCGGTCCCCTGCGCCGACTGGTTCACCCCCTGCGAGAAGGCCGTGACCACCCGGCGGGTGCCGGCGAACAGGGCGTAGAAGGCCGCGATGTCGGCCTCGGTCACGCCGGTGACGGCGGCGACAGCCGCGAGGTCCGGCGCGATCTGGCGGGCGCGGTCGAGGGCGCCGTCGAGGCCGGCCGTGTGGGAATCGATGAAGGCGCGGTCGCGGAAACCGTTGTCCGACAGGTAGACCAGCAGGCCCGAGAACAGGGCGGTGTCGGTGCCCGGCCGGATGCCGAGGAACAGGTCGCATTCCTGCGCGGTCTGGGTCCGGCGCGGGTCGATGACCACGAACTTGGTGCCGCGGCGCTCCTTGGCGTCGGCCATGCGGCGGAACAGGACCGGGTGGCACCACGCGGTGTTGGAGCCGACCAGCACGATCAGGTCGGCCTCGTCGAGATCCTCGTAGCAGCCCGGGACCGTGTCGGAGCCGAAGGCCCGGCGGTGGGCCGCGACCGCGCTCGACATGCAGAGCCGCGAGTTGGTGTCCACGTGCGGCGTGCCGATGAAGCCCTTCGCGAGCTTGTTGGCGACGTAGTAATCCTCGGTGAGGAGCTGGCCCGAGAGGTAGAAGGCGATCGCGTCCGGCCCGTGCTCGTCCGCCACCGCGCGGAGCTTGCCCGCGACCGTGTCGAGCGCGGCATCCCACGAGACCTGGGCGCCGTCGACCTGCGGGTGGAGCAGGCGGTTCTCGAGCGACAGGGTCTCGCCCAGCGCCGAGCCCTTCGAGCACAGGCGGCCGAAATTGGCCGGGTGCTCGGAATCGCCCGCGATGGTGGCGCCGCCCTGCCCGTCCGGGGTCGCGAGCACGCCGCACCCGACCCCGCAATAGGGGCAGGTGGTCCGCACCGTCGGCGCCGCCACTGGCTGGGTCATGGCTGAATCCTCGCAGGGTCGTCCTGGGCGGGAGCAAGCTTCGCGCCGCCGTTCCCCTCCCCCCTGTGGGGAGGGGTTAGGGATGGGGGTGGTGCAGAAGGCACCGCCCGAGCCCCATCCTGCGCCACCCCCACCTCCGGCTCCTCCCCACAGGGGGAGGAGAGCAAGTTGCGGTTCAGTACACGTCGGCCTGATACCGCCCGGCCTTCTTGAGCGCGGCGAGATAGGCCACCGCGTCCTCGGGGCTCTTGCCGCCGAACTGCGCCGCCACGTCGATGATCGCCCGCTCGACGTCCTTGGCCATGCGCTTGGCGTCGCCGCAGACGTAGAAATGCGCGCCGCCCTCCAGCCACTTCCACAGCTCGGCGCCGTTCTCGCGCATCCGGTCCTGAACGTAGGTCTTCTCCGTCCCGTCCCGCGACCAGGCCAGGGACAGGCGGGTGAGCACCTTGTCGTCCTTCAGGCTGTTCAGCTCGTCCTTGTAGAAGAAGTCCGAGGCCTGCCGCTGGTGGCCGTAGAACAGCCAGTTGCGGCCCGGCGCCCGCGTGGCGGCGCGCTCGCGCAGGAAGGCCCGGAACGGCGCGATGCCGGTGCCGGGGCCGCACATGATCACGTCCTTCGACAGGTCGGCCGGCAGGCCGAAGCCGTGCGCCTTCTGGAGGTAGACCTTCACCCTGGTCTGCTCCGGTAGGCGCTCACCGAGGTGCGTCGAGGCTACGCCCAGCCGCAGCCGCGAGCGGTGGTTGTAGCGCACCGCGTCCACGGTCAGCGACACGCGGCCGACATCCATCTTGGGCGAGGACGAGATCGAGTAGAGCCGCGGCTGCAACTCGTCCAAGGCCTCCAGGAAGACCTCGGCGTCGGGCCGCGCGCCCGGGAACTTGTGGAGCGCGCCGAGCACGTCGAGATAGGCGGCGTCGCCGTCCGGATCCTCGCCGGAGGCGAGCGCCTGCGCCTTCTTGCGCGCTGCGCCCGAGGTGAGCAGCGACAGGAGCTGGTACAGATTGTCGGGCGCCGCGCCGAGCGCGTAGTTGATCAGCAGGTGCTCGCGCAGGGTCCTTTCCCCGATCACCCGCTCGGGCCGGGCGCCGAGTTCCGCGATCACCGCATCCACCAGTGCCGGGGCGTTGGCGGGGAACAGGCCCAGCGAGTCGCCGACCTCGTACTGGATCGGCGTGCCGTCGAGCCCGATCTCGATGTGCCACGTCTCCTTCTCGCCGCCCGGATCGTTGAGGCGTCGGCGGGACAGGAACAGCGCCTCGACCGGGTTCTCGCGGCAGTAGCCGAGCGGGCCGAGATCGGCCGCCGCCTTCGGGGCATCGTCCTCCGCCTTCGGCGCCGCGGGGGCGCCGCCTGCGGCGCCGAACTCCTCGTCCAGCTTCTTGAGCATGCGCAGGGTCTCTTTGCCGCCGGGCTGGCAAAGGTTCAGGCGCGCCTCGTTCTTGAGGAAGATGGCGTTGGCGTAGTCGGCGCAGTTGTAGCCGCACTGGCCGCAATCCTGCTGGGCCATGGCGGCCATCAGCTTCTGCGGTTCGGGCCGGTCCTTCGCCATCGCCATCCGGTCGGCGATCGGCACGGACGGGTCGTGCCAGGGGGCGTCGTCGTTGTCGGCGAGTTTGGGGCCCGTGGCGGGGCCCTCGCCGGGCGCGAGCGCCGTCGCGCCCGCGACGGCGGGGCCGAGCAGGGCCGCGAAGTAGCCCGAGAGCCAGGCGCGCTGGTCCTCGTTGAAGGGCGCGGTCTCGGGGATCAGGACGAGGGGGGGCGAGACGTGCTGGGTCATGCGGCGGCCTTCAGGGCGGGCTGGTCCTCGGCGGCGTCGCGGAGCGCCTCCGCGCCGGTGCGGCTGGTGAAGGCCTGGAAGCTCTCCTCGGGGCCCTGGCGGAGGGCGAGGTAGGCGCGCAGCAGCGCCTCGACGCGGGCGGGCGCATCCTCGGCCTTCACGGCCTTCCAGATCTCGGTGCCGATCTTCGGGTTCTCGGCGAATCCGCCGCCGACCACGACGTCGTAGCCCTCGACGGTGTCGCCCTCCTCCGAGACGACGACCTTGGCGCCGATCAGCCCGATATCGCCGATGTAGTGCTGGGCGCAGCTGTGATGGCAGCCGGTGAGGTGAACGTTCACCGGCACGTCGAGGTTCGGCAGGGCCGTCTCGACGTGGTCGGCGATGATCAGCGCGTGGCCCTTGGTGTCGGAGGCCGCGAACTTGCAGCCCTTCGCCCCCGTGCAGGCCACGAGACCGGAGCGGATGCCCGCCGCCTTGGTGGTGAGGCCGAGATCGAGCACCCGCTGCTCAACCTCGGCGACCTTCGCGTCCGGAACCCCGGAGAAGATGAAGTTCTGCCAGACGGTCAGGCGGATCTGGCCGTCGCCGCACTCGGCGGCGATCTTGGCGAGCGCCCGGACCTGATCGCTGGTCATCTTGCCGACCGGCAGGACCACGCCGATCCAGTTGAGGCCGGGCTGTTTCTGGGCGTGGACGCCGACATGGGCGAACCGGTCGGTGGCCTTCCGCGGCGCGACCTGCTCCGGCGCGACCCGGTCGAGCTTGCGGCCGAGCTTCTCCTCGACGGCCGCGAGGTACTTGTCGAAGCCCCAGGCATCGAGGACGTACTTCATCCGGCTCTTGTTGCGGTTCGTCCGGTCGCCGTTCTCGATGAACACCCGGATGATCGCGTCGGCGACGGCGTTGCAGTCCTCGGGCTTCAGCACGATGCCGGTATCGCGGGCGAGGTCCCGGTGGCCCGAGATGCCGCCGAGCACGAGGCGCATGTAGATGCCGGGCGGCACGGCGGCGCCGTCCAGCACTTCCACGGCCTGGAAGCCGATGTCGTTGGTCTCCTCGAGCGTCGGCATCACGCCGCTGCCGTCGAAGGCGACGTTGAACTTGCGCGGCAGGCCGTAGAGCGAGCGGTCGTTCAGGATCCAGTTGTGCCAGGACTTGGCGAGCGGGCGCGTGTCCAGAAGCTCCTGGGCGTCGATGCCGGCGGTCGAGGAGCCGGTGACGTTGCGGATGTTGTCGGCGCCCGCCCCCCGGGCCGTGAGGCCGATATCGGTGAGCCCGTCGAGGAAGGGCTGGGCGTGCTCGGGATCGATCTCCCGCACCTGCAGGTTCGCCCGGGTGGTCACGTGGACGTAGCCGCCGCCGTGCTGGTCGGCGAGGTCGGCGATGCCGGCGAACTGCCAGTGGTGCAGGATCCCGTTCGGGATCCGCAGCCGGCACATGTACGAGACCTGGTTCGGCGCCACCCAGAACATCCCGTGGTAGCGCCAGCGGAAATTGTCCTCGGGCTTCGGCTGCTTGCCGGCGGCGGCCTCCCGGATGAGGCGGTTGTGGCCGTCGAACGGGTTCTCGGCGCGCTTCCATTTCTCCTGGTCGCAGAGCTTGCCGCCGTCCTTGACGGTCCGGTCCTGCGCCTTGATATGGATCGCGTCCGGGCCCGTCGGCTCGGCCGGCGGCGCGGCCGCCCCCGCCCCGCCCGCGGTGAGGCCGCCGGTCAGGCGGACGGCGGCGATGCCGGAGGCGAAGCCCTCGAGGTAGCGCTTCTGCTCGGCCTCGAACGCGCCCGCGGCGGTCTGGGTGGTGGTCTCGGACATCCGCGCCTCCTCAAGCAGCCAGGGGCTCGGGCGCGAGGCGCCCGAACATCAAGTCGTCCACGTTCTCGATCGGGTCGCCGGAGCGGATCAGCCCCTTGCAGGCGCCCTGCTCGGCGATGTCGCCGACGAACACCGCGCCGATCAGCCGGCCGCCGCGCACCAGCAGCTTGCGGTAGAGGCCGGCGCCGGGATCGGAGAGCACGATCGCCTCCGCGTCGTCGGGCGTGTCCACGATCCCGGCCGAGAAGACCGGCAGGCCCGAAACCTTCAGGCTCGTGGACAGGGCCGTGCCCCGGTACTCGGCCGGCTCGCCCGAGAGGTGGCGGGCGAGCGTGTCGGCGTGCTCGTAGGCGGGCTCGACCAGGCCGTAGATCTGGCCGCGGTGCTCGGCGCACTCGCCCAGCGCGAAGATCCGCGGGTCCGAGGTGGTCATCCGGTCGTCGACCGTGATGCCCCGGCCGATCGCCAGCCCGGCTTCCTGCGCCAGCGCCACCGAGGGGCGCACGCCCACCGACATCACCACGAGGTCGGCCGGGAGCGCGGTGCCGTCCGCCAGCACGAGGCGCTCGACCCGGGACGCGCCCTCGATCCGGGCGGTGTCGGCCTTGAGGATGACGCGCACGCCCCGCGCCTCCATGGCGCGCTTCACCAGCCCGGCGGCGTGGTGATCGAGCTGGCGCTCCATCAGCCGGTCCATGACGTGGAGCAGCGTGGTCTCGACGCCGAGGCGCGCGAGCCCGACCGCCGCCTCGAGGCCCAGGAGGCCGCCGCCGATGACGATCGCCTTCGCGTGCTGCACGGCTGCACGGCGGATCGCCGCCACGTCGGCGAGGTCGCGGAAGGTGATGACGCCCGGAAGGTCCATGCCGGGCTTCGGCAGGCGGATCGGCAGGGAGCCGACCGCGAGGACCAGCCTGTCGAAGGGCAGGACGTGTGTCTCGCCCACGATGACGAGCCCGTTCTCCCGGTCGATCCGCGTCGCCGGCGCGCCGGTGATCAGGCGGATGCCGTGATCCGCGTACCAGTCGAGGCCCCGGAAGGCGCAGGCCGCCTCGTCGACCTCGCCGCCGAGCAGCGAGGAGAGCAGGACCCGGTTGTAGGCGGCCGTGGGCTCGGCCCCGATGCAGGTGATGTCGTAGCGGCCGGGCGCGGCCTCGGTGAGCCGCTCCAGGAAGCGCAGCGAGGCCATGCCGTTGCCGACGACGACCAGCCTCTCGCGCGGCGGGCCGTTCCCGGCGCCCGCGTCGTGTCCGCGTGTGTCCATGGGGGATGTCGCCATCGCTCGATCGCGTCTGGAACCTCGAGTGCAGGGTCGTTGGCGGACCGCCCACGAAAAAGCCGCTGCCGGTCGTCTCCCGGCAGGCTTCAGCCCCAGGGAGAACCGGATCAGCGGCCTCGCTGACGGCGCTGTCCGTCGCCGTTGACGGACGGGGGGAGGTTTGCAGGTTCCGTGCCAGACACCGCGCGGTCCGCGAGCGCCGCGCGGACCCGCAGGATCGGTGGGACGGCCGGGACGTTTCAGCCGTCTGAGCGGCGGCTTCGGCACTGCACAAAAACTGTGCGACCCGTCGCAAAAGCGATCACGGGCGGACCGGGCTTTCCGGCAGCGACAGGAGGGTCGGGACGTTTCCGGAGGCGCGTCGACGGGGGCCTACCGCGCACGCGACCGCCGCATCGACCCGATGGGCTGACCGGCAACGCGCAGCTTCGGATTATGATGAACGTATTACGTCAGTTCTCGCGACTATATCGCCGCGTGTCGCACCGATTCTCGAGTTGTAGAATCGCAGGCGCGCAATGCCGGCGCCTGGAACGCGCCCGCATCGACGTCGCGGTCCGTTACAGGAGTGTCGACAGCATCGCCAGGAGCCCCAGCGTCGGCATCGCGCCGGCGGCCAGGACCCAGTACCAGGCGTGGTGCGATCCCGCCCGACGGTTGTCGTTGCAGGCGCGGGGCACTCGGCCGCCCCGCGTGACGTAGCGTCGAAGCTCGACCCGCCCGCGCGGATGCGAGATCAACGATCCAGTTTCGAGTTTGCGGCATCCGGGCATGGCTCAAGCACAACGGGCGAGCGTGCCCCGCGTTCCGCCGCTTTTCGCCGCGATTCCGCGCGCCGATGACGAACCGCGCGAAGTGTCGCCGTCGTCAGAGATCCGCCATCGCCGCCCGGTACAGATCCGCCCTGTAGACGGTCGCGATCGCCGCCGCGATGTCGAACTGCGCGGGCACCTGCTGCGACGCCCGCATCTGCTCCAGCAGCCACCGGGCCTGCGCGGCGCGCGGCTCCTCGACCGCCGCGCCGAAGCGGATGCGCGTGCCGGGCCCGGCGGACGGGTCCGGATCGCCGAAGGCCCGGCCGACCAGGGCGGGATCGAGATCGAGATAGGTCCGGCGGGCGAGGCGATGGATCAGCTCGGTCCGGTTCTCCGGATCCGCGCACCAGCGTCCGGCCCGGGCGACCGCCCGCACCAGCGGCAGGATCGCACCGTCGAGCCGCGCGGAGACGGCCAGCACCTTCTCGGTCGCGTTCGGCGCGAGGGCGCTGCCGTGGACCGCCACACGCCCGTGGCCGGCCGCGACCGCCACGTCGTTCCAGGGCGCGCCCGCGCAGAACCCGTCGACCAGACCGCGCGCCAGCGCCTCCACGCAGTGCTGCGGCGGGACCACGACGGTGCGGAACGCCGCCGCGTCGAGGCCGCCGGCCTCGGCGAACAGCCGCACTTGGTAGCTGTGGCACGAGAAGGGATGCACCGTGCCGAGAGTCAGCGGGGTGCCGGCGCGGTGCCGGGCCTCCGCCACGCCCGCGAAGGCGCGGGCGACATCCGCCAGGGCCTCGCTGGCCGGGTCCATCGCGCCCCAGAGCGTGTTGGACAGCGTGACGGCGTTGCCGTCGGTGCTGAGCTGGAGCGGCACGATCAGGTCGGAGGGCGGCCCCGACAGGGCGAGCCGGCTCGCCAGCGCCAGCGGCGCCAGCATGTGCGCGCCGTCGAGATGGCCCAGCGCCAGCCGGTCGCGCAGCGTCGCCCACGAGGGCTCGGCGGTGAGGTCGAGGTCGAGCCCCTCGGCCCGGGCGAAGCCGAGTTCGTGGGCCGCGATCAGGGGCGCCGCGTCGCAGAGCGGAACGTAGCCGAGCTGGAGCCTCATCCGAGCAGGTCCGCGGTGGTGACGATCGCCCGGGCGATGTCGGCGATCTTGCGCTTCTCGTTCATGGCCTTGCGGCGCAGCTGCTTGTACGCCTCGTCCTCGGAGAGACCCTTCATGGTCATCAGGATGCCCTTCGCCCGCTCGATCAGCTTGCGGTCGGCGAGTTCGCCCCGCGCCTCCGTGAGCTCGCGCTGGAGGCGCGCGAAGGCGTTGAAGCGCAGGATCGCGATGTCGAGGATCGACTTGATCCGTTCCGCCCGCAGCCCGTCCACCACGTAGGCGGAGATCCCGGCATCGACGGCGGCCTGCATCATGGTCGAATCCGAGCGGTCGACGAACATCGCCACGGGCCGCTCGACCTGCCGGGAGACACCCGACATCTGCTCCAGGATGTCCCGGCTCGGGCTCTCCAGATGGATCACCACCACGTCGGGCTTGAGCGCGGCGACGCGCTCCATGAGGTCGGCGGTGTCGGGAATCACGACCACGCGCCCGATCCCGGCGGCGCGCAGGCCCTCTTCCAGGATGGCCGCGCGGGCGCGGCTCGGGTCGATCACGGCGACGGTGAGATTGGTTTCAGTCATCGTGGCCCGGTACGGGGCGGGTCTTCTTCTCGAGGTCGGCCCGGCGCGGGCCGCCGCGAGCTAAGCAAGGCCCGTGCCCGTGCTGGGCCCGCGGCGCCCGTTTCCGCGGAATCCCACCTTGCGGCACCAGTAACCGCCGCGCAAAGAAACGGTCCAGCTTCCGCCGCAATGCTGGCCGCACTGTACAGGCCTCGCGGCGGTCAAGGAGATCGGTGATTCGGATGCGCAGGCCAGATCAGCCCGCCCTGACGACCGCCGCCCACGGCCGCGTGTCCATGCCCTTCCTGCCGACGCTGGCCGTCGTGGCAATCCTGGGCGTGGCCTCGCTCTACTGCCCGACCTCGAAGCCGGGGCAGCCCGGCGCCCGGGTCGAAGCGGGCGTGTCCGCCGCTCCCGGACCCACGGATTTCGCGCCGATCGCCGCCGTCGCGGCGCCGGGCCGCCCGCCCGCCGTGATCGCGTTCGCCGAGCAGTACCCGCTCGACGCCGTGATCGCGCGGACGGGGTCCCTGCCCGCCCGTCCGGCCGTGGCCGCACGGGCGAACGCCCACGTCGCGGCCGCCGGCCGGCGCGCCTGCCCCGGCCGGCGCTGCCCTGAGACGCCCCGCAGCAACACCGATCCCATGGCGCCCGCCCGCGGGGCGGCCGATGAGGCCGAGGACGCCCTGCTCCCGTCGCAGGCCATGCCCTTCGCGGCCTCGGTGGTGGAGACCCTGGTTCCGGCCGCGCGGGCCGTCGGCGACGCGGCGAATCTCGTGCGCAGCAGCGCGAGGGCGGTCCAGGGCACGGTGGCCCTGGCGGTGGCCGACTGCCTGCGCTGACCGCGTCGGGCAGCGGGTACCCCCACCTCTGGATCTCGTGACCGGACGTCCTAGGTGCGTCGCAGCGGACGGCCCGGACTGCCGGCCGCGGACCGGGGCCGGGGCCGGATGGCTGCACGCATCGAGGATTACGCGCTCGTCGGGGATTGCCGGAGCGCGGCGCTGATCAGCCGTCAGGGCAGCGTCGACTGGTTGTGCTGGCCGCGCTTCGACGCGGCCGCCCTGTTCACCAGCCTCCTGGGAACCGAGGCGCACGGCTTCTGGAAGATCTTCCCCGAGGCCGAGCACGTCGAGACGCGCTGGTCCTACCGGCCGGGCAGCCTCGTGCTGGAGACCCGCCACACCACGCGGCAGGGCGAGGTCCTGGTCACGGATTTCATGCCGGTCGGCGACGGGTCCCATCTGGTGCGGCTCGTCGAGGGCGTGCACGGGCGCGTCGCCATGCGGATGGAGATGGCGGTCCGGTTCGATTACGGCTCGGCCGTGCCCTGGGTCTCCCGCTCGGAGCTGGGCGACCTGCGCGCCGTCTCGGGCCCGCACAAGGTCGTGCTGCGCACCGACGTCCATCTCAAGGGATCGGACGCGCAGACGACGGTGTCCGAGTTCACCGTCCATGCCGGTGACAAGCACCGGTTCGTCCTGAGCTACGGCGCCTCCCACGAGGACGACCCGCCCCCGATCGAGCCGCGCAAGGTCCTCGAGGCCACCGACCAGCACTGGCGCGAATGGTCGTCGCGCTGCGCCGGCGGCACGGGCTGGGACCGGATGCTCCAGCGCTCCCTGCTGACCCTCAAGGCGCTGATCTACGAACCCACCGGCGGCATCGTGGCGGCGCCCACGGCCTCCCTGCCGGAGGGGCTCGGCGGGATCCGGAACTGGGATTACCGGTTCTGCTGGCTGCGCGACTCGACCCTGACGCTGATCGCCCTGATGGACGGCGGCTACATCGACGAGGCGCGCGACTGGCTGGGCTGGCTGCTGCGGGCCGTGGCGGGCAATCCCGAGCAGGCGCACATCCTCTACGGCATCGCGGGCGAGCGGCTGCTGCCCGAGATCGAGCTGGACTGGCTGCCGGGCTACGAGAACTCGCGGCCCGTCCGCATCGGCAACGCCGCCGCCAGCCAGTTCCAGCTCGACGTCTACGGCGAGCTGTTCGACGCGCTCTACCAGGCCCATGCCCGCGGCCTGCCGGTGAGCAAGGACGGCCTGCGGGTCGGCCTCGCGATCCTGAACCACCTGGAGACCGCGTGGCGCGAGCCCGATGAGGGGATCTGGGAGGTGCGCGGCGGGCGTCGCCACTTCACGCACTCGAAGGTCATGGCCTGGGTGGCGTTCGACCGGGCGCTGCGCATGCACGAGATGCACGAGAACGGCGCCACGCAGGAGCAGGCCGAGCGCTGGCGCGCCGTCAAGGACGAGATCCACGCCGAGGTCTGCGAGAAGGGCTTCGATCCCGCCCTCAACAGCTTCGTGCAGTCCTACGGCGCGAAGGCGCTCGACGCGAGCCTCCTGCTCATCGCCCATACCGGCTTCCTGCCGCAGCACGATCCCCGGGTGGTCGGCACCGTGGAGGCGATCGGCAAGGGGCTGATGCGGGACGGCTTCATCCTCCGCTACGAGACCGAGGGGCAGACCACCGACGGGCTCACCGGCACCGAGGGGGCTTTCCTCCCCTGCACCTTCTGGTACGTGGACAACCTCATCGGCCTGGGGCGGCGCGACGAGGCCGGGGCACTGATCGAGCGCCTGATCGGCATCTGCACCGATCTCGGCCTCGTCAGCGAGGAATACGACGTGCAAGCCAAGCGTCTTGTGGGTAACTTCCCTCAGGCGTTCACCCACGTCGCCCTCGTCAACACGCTCCTCAGCTATACGCGCGGCGAAGGGCCGGCGGATCGGCAGGGTGGTAAGGCCAACGGAGCTCCTCCCGCCGTCCTACGGCAGCGCGAAGCCGCGAAGCGGACCGCGCGAGGCGAACTGGAAGACGCGACATCATGAGCGGTGCTGACACTCCCGCCAAGGCGGCCCTCGCTGAGATCGATACGCTCAGCATCAACACGATCCGGACGCTCGCCATCGACGCGGTGCAGAAGGCCAATTCGGGCCATGCCGGCGCGCCCATGGCGCTGGCGCCGGTCGCCTACACGCTGTGGAACCGCTACCTGCGCTACGACCCGGCGCATCCGCACTGGCCGAACCGCGACCGGTTCGTGCTGTCCTGCGGCCACGCCTCGATGCTGCTCTACGGGCTGCTGCACCTCGCGGGCGTCGCCGAGAGCGACGGCGGCAATGCCCCGGCGGTGTCGCTGGAGGACATCAAGAAGTTCCGGCAGCTCGACAGCCGGACCCCGGGCCACCCGGAATACCACTTCACCACCGGCGTCGAGACCACTACGGGCCCGCTCGGCCAGGGCGTCGCCAACTCGGTCGGCATGGCCATGGGCAGCCGCTTCCTCGGCCAGCACCTGAACCGGCCGAACCTGCCGCTGTTCGACTACAACGTCTACGCCGTCTGCTCGGACGGCGATCTCATGGAGGGCGTCGCCTCGGAGGCCGCTTCCCTTGCCGGCCACCTGCGGCTCGCCAACCTCTGCTGGATCTACGACGACAACACCGTCACCATCGAGGGCCACACGGAGCTGGCCTTCGGCGAGGAGGTCGCGACCCGCTTCCTGGCCTACGGCTGGCAGGTGCTGCGCGTCGCCGACGCCAACGACGTGCACGCGCTGGCGGGCTCGATCGAGACCTTCCTGGCCACCAACGACCGCCCGACGCTCATCATCGTCAAGTCGGTGATCGGCTACGGCGCCCCGAAGAAGCAGGGCACCTCCAAGGCGCACTCCGACGCGCTCGGCGAGGACGAGGTGAAGGGCGCCAAGCGCGCCTACGGCTGGCCGGAGGACGCCCAGTTCCTCGTGCCGGACGGCGTGCAGGAGAACTTCCGGAACGGCATCGGCAAGCGCGGCGCCGGCCTCTACGATTCGTGGCAGGACCTGCTCGCCAAGGCGAAGGAGGCGGACGCCGCCCACGCCGAGGACCTGAACGCCTTACTGGAAGGCCGCCTGCCGGAGGGCTGGGACAAGGACATCCCGGTCTTCGAGCCGGACGCCAAGGGCCTCGCCACCCGCGAATCCTCCGGCAAGGTGCTGAACGCCATCGCCCAGCACGTGCCGTTCCTGCTCGGCGGCTCGGCCGATCTGGCGCCGTCCAACAAGTCGAACCTGACCTTCGAGGGCGCGGGCTCGTTCGGCCCGTTCTCGCCGGGCGGCCGCAACCTGCATTTCGGCGTCCGCGAGCACGCCATGGGCTCGATCGTGAACGGGCTCGGCCTCTCCGGGCTGCGGGCCTACGGCGCGACCTTCCTGGTCTTCGCCGACTACATGCGCCCGCCGATCCGGCTCGCCTCGCTCATGGAGCTGCCGGTCTTCCACATCTTCACCCACGACTCGATCGGCGTGGGCGAGGACGGGCCGACCCACCAGCCGGTGGAGCAGCTCCTGTCGCTGCGCTGCATCCCGGGCCTCGTGACCCTGCGCCCGGCCGACGCCAACGAGGTCGCCGAGGCCTACCGGGTGATCTTCACGCTGAAGAACCAGCCGGCGGTTCTCGCCCTCTCGCGCCAGCCGCTGCCGACCCTCGACCGCGCGAAGTACGGGGCCGCCTCCGGCACTGCCCAGGGCGGCTACGTGCTGGCCGACAGCGAGGGCACGCCCGACGTGATCCTGCTCGCCTCGGGCTCCGAGGTGCAGCTCTGCGTCGGTGCCTACGAGGCCCTGAAGGCCGAGGGGGTGAAGGCCCGGGTCGTGTCGATGCCGTCCTGGGACCTGTTCGAGCGCCAGGACGAGGCCTACCGCGACTCGGTGCTGCCCCCCGCCGTCAAGGCCCGGGTGGCCGTCGAGCAGGGCAGCGTCATCGGCTGGGACCGCTACGCCGGTTCCGAGGGCGCGATCATCGGCATGCACACCTTCGGCGCCTCGGCGCCGATCAAGGATCTCCAGACCAAGTTCGGTTTTACCCCCGAGAAGGTCCTGGACGCCGCGAAGGCGCAGGTGGCCAAGCACAGGAAGTAGCCCGGGGGCCTGCTCTCCCGCCCGGTCCGGGCGGGAGGGTGCGTTCGGGCGAGAGTACGCGGTACGCGAGGTGAGGAACCGACATGAACGCGCTCAAGGCCCTGCACGACGAACAGGATCAAGCGGTCTGGCTCGACTTCGTGGCCCGCGGATTCATCGAGAAGGGCGAGCTGAAGCAGCTCGTGGAGCGCGACGGCCTGCGGGGCGTCACCTCCAACCCGTCGATCTTCGAGAAGGCGATCGGCCACTCGGACGAGTACGACGACAGCCTGAAGGCCGTGCAGGCGACCGGCGACAGCCGCGTCATCGACCTCTACGAGGGGCTCGCCATCGCCGACATCCAGGCGGCCGCCGACGTGCTCCGCCCCGTCTACGAGGCGAGCGACGGTGCCGACGGCTACGTCAGCCTGGAGGTCTCACCCTACCTCGCCCTCGACACCGAGGAGACCCTCGCGGAAGCGCGGCGCCTGCA
Organism: Methylobacterium sp. Leaf361; assembly: GCF_001424445.1. Lineage (NCBI taxonomy): Bacteria > Pseudomonadati > Pseudomonadota > Alphaproteobacteria > Hyphomicrobiales > Methylobacteriaceae > Methylobacterium > Methylobacterium sp. Leaf361. The sequence continues at coordinate 88,215 of NZ_LMPY01000089.1, forward strand.
CAAGGCGGTGTCGCGCGACAACCTGATGGTCAAGGTGCCGGCCACGCCGCAGGGCATCCCGGCGATCCGGCAGCTGACGAGCGAGGGCATCTCGATCAACGTCACCCTGCTGTTCTCGCAGGAGGCCTACGAGGCCGTGGCGCGCGCCTTCATCGACGGTCTCGACGCGCGCGCGAAGGCCGGCCACGACGTCTCGCGGATCGCCAGCGTGGCGAGCTTCTTCATCAGCCGCATCGACGTCCTGGTCGACAAGCTCCTCGACGAGAAGATCGCGCAGGCCAACGACCCGGACGAGAAGTTCGCCCTGGAGCAGCTGAAGGGCAAGGTGGCGATCGCCAACGCCAAGCTCGCCTACCAGCGCTACAAGACGATCTTCGCCGAATCCAAGTGGACCGCGCTGGCCGAGAAGGGCGCCAAGGCGCAGCGCCTGCTCTGGGCCTCCACGGGCGTTAAGAACAAGGCCTATTCCGACGTCCTCTACGTCGAGGAGCTGATCGGACCGAACACCGTCAACACGATGCCGCCGGCCACCATGGACGCGTTCCGCGACCACGGCGTGGTGCGGGCAACCATCGAGGAGGACGTGCCCGGCGCCGAGGCCGTGATGGCCCGGCTCGCGCGGACCGGCATCGACATCGAGGCGGTCGCCGAGCAGCTGGTGAAGGAGGGCGTGCAGCTCTTCATCGACGCCGCCGACAACCTGCTGGGCGCCGTCGCCGGCAAGCGCGTCGCACTGCTGGGGCACCGTCTGGACGGGCAGAGCCTCGCCATGGACGACACCCTGTCGGCCGAGGCCAAGAAGGCCGTCGAATCCTGGCGCGCCAGCGGGTCGATCCGCCGGCTCTGGGCGGGCGACGCCTCGGTCTGGTCCGGCCACGACGAGGCGCACTGGCTCGGCTGGCTGCACATCGTCGAGGAGGAACTGGAGAAGGCCGCCGACTACGCCGCCTTCTCCGACTGGGTGAGGGCGGAGGGTTTCACCGACGCCGTGGTGCTGGGCATGGGCGGGTCGAGCCTCGGCCCGGAGGTCCTCAGCCTGACCTACGGTCAGCGCGAGGGTTTCCCGAAGCTCCAGATCCTCGACTCGACCCACCCGGATCAGGTGCGCGCCCTGGAGGCGAGCATCGACCTGGCCAAGACGCTGTTCATCGTCGCGTCCAAGTCCGGCTCGACCCTGGAGCCGAACGTCTTCCGCGACTACTTCCTGGCCCGCGCCAAGGACGTGCTCGGCGAGAAGGCCGGCGACCACTTCGTGGCCGTGACCGATCCGGGCTCCGACATGGAGCGCGCCGCCAAGGCGGATGGGTTCAAAAAGATCTTCTACGGCGTGAAGCAGATCGGCGGGCGCTACTCGGTGCTCTCGGCCTTCGGCCTCGTGCCGGCCGCCGCCATGGGCCTCGACGTGAAGGCGCTCCTCGAGACCGCCCGCATCATGGTCCGCTCCTGCGGCCCGGCCGTGCCGCCGGCCGTGAACCCGGGCGTCCTGCTCGGCACGGCCGTCGGCGCCGCGGCGCTCGCCGGGCGCGACAAGGTGACGATCGTCGCCTCGCCGGCGATCGCGAGCTTCGGCGCCTGGGCCGAGCAGCTGATCGCGGAATCGACCGGCAAGCAGGGCAAGGGCCTCGTGCCGGTGGACGGCGAGCCGGTCGGCGTCCCGGCGGTCTACGGCCACGACCGGTTCTTCGTCTACCTGCGCCTCGACGGCAACGCCGAGGCCGCGCAGGACGAGGCCCTGCGCGCCCTGGAGCGGGACGGCCACCCGATTGCCCGCATCACCCTCGACTCGATCGAGCAGCTGCCGCAGGAATTCTATTGCCTGGAGATGGCGACCGCGGTGGCCGGTGCGGTGATCGGGATCAACCCGTTCGACCAGCCCGACGTCGAGGCCAGCAAGGTCGAGACGAAGAAGCTGTTCGCCGAGGCCGAGGCGAAGGGCGCCCTCCCCGCCGAGACGCCGCTCTACGAGGACGACTGGGTCGCGCTCTACGCCGATCCGCGGAACGCCGACGCCCTCAAGCCGGCCGCCGAGGGGCTCGAGGCCGCGATCAAGGCGCAGATCGGCCGCCTGAAGGACGGCGATTACCTGGGGCTCCTGGCCTACGTCCCGCGCGACGCCGAGTCCGCCGCGATCCTGCAGGAACCGCGGATCGCCGTGCGCGACGCCCGCAAGGTCGCGACCTGCCTGGAGTTCGGGCCGCGGTTCCTCCACTCGACCGGCCAGGCCTACAAGGGAGGCCCGGACACCGGCGTGTTCCTGCAGATCACTGCGGACGCTGCCGAGGACCTGCCGATCCCGGGCCGGAAGCTCGGGTTCAGCACCGTCGTCGCGGCGCAGGCGCGGGGCGACTTCGCCGTCCTCGCCGAGCGCGGCCGGCGGGCGCTGCGCGTCCACCTCAAGGGCGGCGACACGAAGGCCGGCCTCGTCCGGGTCGCGGCGGCGCTGAAGATGGCGGTCGTCTAGCCGCCCCGGACCGGCGGCGGGGGGCTTCCCGGCCCGCCGCCGCCGGTCCGCCGCGGCGGATCGCCTGTGACGCTGGTGAAGCCGTAGGGGCCTGACCCTCGCCGCGCGGGGGCAATCGGTAAGGAAGGGCAGCAATGCAACTCGGCATGATCGGCCTCGGCCGGATGGGCGGCAACATCGTCCGGCGTCTCCTGCGCGACGGGCACACAGCCGTGGTGTTCGACCAGAACCCGGCGGCCGTCGCCGCCCTGGTCGAGACCGGCGCGGTCGGCGCGTCGAGCCTGGAGGACCTGGTCTCGAAGCTCGAGGTGCCGCGCGCGGCCTGGGTGATGCTGCCGGCCGGGGCGATCACCGAGCAGACCGTCCAGGCGCTCTCGGGGCTGATGCAGGCGGACGACTGCATCATCGACGGCGGCAACTCCTTCTACGGCGACGATGTCCGCCGCGGGGCCGCCCTGAAGGAGAAGGGCCTGCACTACGTGGATGTCGGCACTTCGGGCGGCGTCTGGGGACTGGAGCGCGGCTACTGCATGATGATCGGCGGGGACAAGGAGGCCGTCGACCGCCTCGACCCGATCTTCAAGACCCTGGCGCCCGGCATCGGCGACATCCCGAAGACGCCGAACCGCGAGGGGCGCGACCCCCGCGCCGAGCAGGGCTACATCCACGCGGGCCCGACCGGCGCCGGCCACTTCGTCAAGATGGTCCATAACGGCATCGAGTACGGCCTGATGCAGGCCTACGCGGAGGGCTTCGACATCCTCCGCCACGCCAACGCGTCCGACCTGCCGGCCGAGCGCCGCTTCGATCTCAACATGGGCGACATCGCCGAGGTCTGGCGCCGCGGCAGCGTCGTCTCGTCCTGGCTGCTCGACCTGACCGCCCAGGCACTCGCGGGCGACGAGCAGCTCACCGACTTCTCCGGCTACGTCGAGGATTCGGGCGAGGGCCGCTGGACCATCAACGCCGCCGTCGAGGAGGGCGTCCCGGCGACGGTGCTCTCCGCCGCGCTCTACCGCCGCTTCCGCTCCCGCGAGCACGCGAGCTACGCCGACAAGCTGCTCTCGGCGATGCGCAAGGGCTTCGGCGGCCACCAGGAGCCGAAGGGCTGAGCAGGACGCCCGCAGGCCGACCTGTCCGACCCCCGAAGCCGCAGGGCCCGAACCCATGAGTCTTCCCGTCGGAACCCACGTCCTGAAGGATCCGGAGGCGGTCGCCCGCGAGGCGGCCGAGCGGATCATCGTGGCCTGCGGCGAGAGCCGGTCCGACCGGATCGCGCTCTGCCTCTCGGGCGGCTCGACGCCCAAGGTGCTGTACGGCCTGCTCGCCGGGCCGGACTACGCGGCCCGGGTGCCGTGGGAGCGGATCCACTGGTTCTTCGGCGATGACCGCGCCGTGCCGTGGGACGATCCGCGCAGCAATGTCCGGATGGTCCGCGAGGCGTTCGGGCACGGGTCCCGGATCCCGCCGACGCATCTCCACTTCATCCCGTCGGACGCGGGTCCGGAGGCGGGCGCCCGCGCCTACGAGCGGACGCTCCGCGACTTCTACGGGGCCGAGCGCCTCGATCCGGCCCGCCCGCTGTTCGACCTCGTGCTGCTCGGCCTCGGCGAGGACGGGCACACCGCCTCGCTGTTTCCCGGCAAGCCTGCCGTCGACGAGACCCGGCGGCTCGTCGTCGCCGTGCCCGAGGCCGGCCTGGAGCCGTTCGTTCCGCGGATCAGCCTGACGCTGCCGGCGCTCGCGTCCTCCCGGCACGTGCTGTTCCTCGTCACCGGGGCCGGCAAGCGGGCCCCGCTGGCCCGGCTGGCCGCCGGCGAGACCCTGCCGGCCGGCCGCGTAACCAGCGCGGGCGCCGTGGCGTGGCTGCTCGACGAGGCCGCGGCCGGCTGAGCCCGCCGCGCCGGCGTCAGCCGCGCGGGAATGATCGGGCGCGCGCAACACCATTTCCTACTCGGGCGTCTCCGAGCAATGGCATTGCCACGTCGCACGTGATGACGTTCGAGAACGCAACCCGTCATCGCCAGCCTCTGGGTATCCTTCGTGCAGCCTCGTGAAAGGGCACCGAAGGAGACCTGCCGATGCCGCAGACCACCATCCCGACCGACGTCGAGGCGATGCTGGCGAACCTCGCGCGCTCCGCGAGCCGCTCGCCGGAGGCCTATCTGGCCTCGGCCCGGGCGACCCTGGTGCGCCTGCTGGCCCAGCCGGATCTGCTCGACCCGTCGCGGCTGGTCGGCCGGGGGCCCGGCCTGAGCCGGAACCTCCTGTTCGGCACCGAGGCGATCAGCGTCTGGGCGATGGTCTGGGCGCCCGGCACGGTCACGCCGGTCCACGACCACCACTGCTCGTGCTGCTTCGGCCTGCTGCGCGGCAGCCTCCGGGAGACGTGGTATCGCCCGATCAGCGAGACCCACGCGGTGGCGACCATGGACGCCGTCCGCGAGCCCGGCTTCGTCGCCTGCATGATGCCCACGGGGCCGAACCTGCACCGGATCGCCAATGACGGGCCGGAGGCGGCCGTCTCGATCCACGTCTACGGCTACGATCACCGGGCGCAGGACTCGTCGATCCACCGCACCTACGCGGTGGCGGCGGGCTGAGCCCCGCCGCGGCGCGGTCGGGTCACGCCACGTAGATCGTCGGGACGGCGGTCGTGTACTTCATCTCCTCCATGGCGATGGAGGAGGACAGGTTCGAGAAGTCGAGCTTGGCGATGAGGCGCTGGTAGACCGCGTCGTAGGCCTCGATATCGGGCACCACGATCCGCAGCAGGTAGTCGATCTCGCCGGTCAGGCGCCACGCCTCGACGATCTCCGGGAAGCCGGCGACCACCCGCCGGAACGCGTCCGACCAGTCTGCGGCGTGGCGCGGCGCCTTCACGGCCACGAACACCGTGGTGGGGACGTTGACCTTGCGGCGGTCGACCAGGGCGACCCGGCGGCGGATCACCCCGGACGCCTCCAGCTTCTTCACCCGCCGCCAGCACGGCGCCGCGCTGATGCCGACCTGTTCGGCGAGTTCGGCCACCGGGAGCGTCGCGTCCTGCTGGAGGAGATCGAGGATCTTCCGGTCCACGGCGTCCATGCGATCGATGCTCCCGTCGGCGCGTCCGGGCCGGACTACAGGGCGAAGTGCTTCGAGAGCTTGAGCCCCTGGGCCTGGTAGTTCGAGCCGGCCCCCGCCCCGTAGAGCGTCTCCGGCAGGTCGAGCATCCGCTCGTAGACGAGGCGGCCGACGATCTGCCCGTCCTCCAGAAGGAAGGGCACGTCGCGGGAGCGGACCTCCAGCACGGCCCGCGCGCCCGCCCCGCCGGCCCCGGCATAGCCGAAGCCCGGGTCGAAGAAGCCCGCGTAGTGGACGCGGAACTCGCCCACGAGGGGATCGAACGGCACCATCTCGGCGGCGTGGTCCGGCGGGACCTGCACGGCCTCCTTGGAGGCCAGGATGTAGAACTGGCCGGGATCGAGGATCAGGCTGCCCGATCCGTCGGCGGCGAGGGGCTCCCAGAAATCCGCCGCCCGGTGGCGGCCGGGGGCGTCGACGTCGACGAGGCCGGTGTGGCGCTTGGCCCGGTAGCCGACGAGGCCGTCGAAGCCGGCGAGGTCGACCGAGACCGCCACGCCCCCCTGGAAGGACGGGCTGCCGGCGTCGACCAGGGCCGAGCGGGCGTGCAGCAGGCCGAGCTCGGCCTCGGTCAGCCGCGGCGCCCCGCGGCGGAAGCGGATCTGCGACAGCCGCGAGCCGCTGCGCACGAGGACCGGGAAGGTGCGCGGCGAGATCTCCGCGTAGAGCGGCCCGTCGTAGCCGGGCTCGACCTGGTCGAAGGCCTCGCCCCGGTCGGTGATGACGCGGGTGAAGACGTCGATGCGCCCGGTCGAGCTCTTCGGGTTCGCGGCCGCCGCGAGATCGGCCGGCAGGGTGAGGCTCTCCTGGAGCTCCGCGATGTAGACGCAGCCCGTCTCCAGGACGGCGCCCGGGCGCAGGTCGACGGCGTGCAGCGACAGCCGGTCGACGCAGGCCTGGACCGTCCGTCCCGAGCCGGGCAGGAAGCTCGTCCGCACCCGGTAGGCCCTGGCGCCCAGGCGCAGGTCGAGGCTCGCGGGCTGGATCTGATCGGCCGCGAAGGGGCTCGCATTCCGGATGCCGCCCGCCTGCGCGAGGGCGGCGATCGCCTGGGCCGGCAGGATGCCGGATCGGCCGTCCGCGCTCGACTCGGCGGCTCCCGTGGCTGCGCCCGCGTTCATCGCGCCCCTGACTCCCTCGCGCGCCCCGGCCGGTCCGCGTCACGCCGAGCAGCGTTGTCCGCCGGGACCCGCTAACGCGGGCTTAACCGCGTCCGGAGGCCTCGTGAGGCCGGCGCCGCGACCGGCGGCCCGCCGCGCCGCGCGAGGTAGTCCGCCGCAATTGACGGCGATTCCGCCGCCCACTACCACCGGCCGGGAAGCGCGTTCCATTCGGCTTCAGCGAGTCGTACCGTCCGAAGAAGGGCCAAATAGGGCGATGTACAAGGCCGAGACGCGGGGAATAAGTGTGACGGTCCAGTCTCGTTTCGTCGAGGAGGAGTCCTCGCCGACCGAGAGCCGGTACTTCTTCGCCTACACGGTCGAGATCGTGAACAACGGCAGCGAGCAGGTCCAGCTGCGCTCGCGCCACTGGCGGATCATCGACGGGCACGGGGCCTGCCAGGAAGTGCGCGGCACCGGTGTGGTCGGCAAGCAGCCGGTGCTGGAGCCGGGCGAGTCCTTCTGCTACACCAGCGGCTGTCCGCTCAACACGCCCGACGGGTTGATGGCCGGCAGCTACACCATGGCGACGGTGGCCGGCGAGAGCTTCGAGGCCGAGATCCCCGCCTTCTCCCTCGACAGCCCGCACGTCCGCCGCAGCCTGCACTGAGGTCCCGGCCGGGGCCTCGCCCCGGAGGAATCCATGTCCGCGACCGGCGAGCGGCTGAGCCCGCTCGACATGCTCGCCCGCCTCGTGTCCTTCGACACGGAGAGCGACAAGTCCAACCTCGCTCTGATCGACGCCGTCTGCGCCTATCTCGACGGCTGGGACGTCCCGTACCTGCGCCTCCCGAACGCGGCGGGCGACAAGGCCGCCATCCTCGCCACGGTCGGCCCGATGGTCGACGGCGGCACCGTCCTGTCCGGACACACCGACGTGGTGCCGGTGGCGGGCCAGGCCTGGACCGGCGACCCGTTCACCCTGCGCGTCGCCGACGGCCGGGCCTACGGACGGGGCGCGGTCGACATGAAGGGCTTCGACGCGCTGGCCCTGGCGCTCGTGCCCGACATGCTCGCCGCCGGCCTGAAGCGGCCGATCCACATCCTGCTCTCCTACGACGAGGAGACGACCTGCCTCGGCTCGATGGACGGGATCGCGCGGTTCGGCGACGGCCTGCCGCGGCCGGCGGCGGTGATCGTCGGCGAGCCCACCGGGATGGAGGTGGCGGACGCCCACAAGAGCATCGTCACCTGCCTCACCACGGTCCACGGCCACGAGGCCCATTCCGCCCGCCCCGCCCTCGGCGCGAACGCCGTGGCGGCCGCCTGCGACCTCGTCGCCGGCCTCAACCGGATCGCCGACCTGATGATCGAGCGCGGCGACCCGTCCGGGCGGTTCGACCCGGCCTCGACCACGGTCCATGTCGGGACGATCCAGGGCGGCACCGCCCGCAACATCCTCGCCAAGGAGTGCCGCTTCCTCTGGGAGTATCGCGGCCTGCCGGATCTCGACCCGGCCGAGATCCCGCGGCTCTTCGCGGCCGAGGTCGAGCGGGTCACCCGCGAGCGCCTCAACCGCTACGGCGCGTTCGGGCGGATCGAGACGCTGGAGGAGGTCGACATCCCCGGCCTCGCCCCGGAGCCGGGCTCGGCGGCCGAGCGCCTCTGCCTGCGCCTCGCCGGACGCAACCACACCGTCGCGGTCCCCTACGCCACCGAGGCCGGGCGCTTCCAGGCGGCCGGTCTCCCGACGGTGGTCTGCGGCCCCGGCGACATCGCCCAGGCGCACCAGCCCGACGAGTTCATCACCCTGGATGCCCTGGGCCAGGGTGAGCACTTCCTGCGCGAGCTGATCGAGGCCAGTGCGTCATGAATGCGGTGACCGGTATCACCATCAAGCTGCGTCCGCTGGAGCGGGAGGACCTGCGCTTCGTCCACCAGCTCAACAACAACGACAGCATCATGCGCTACTGGTTCGAAGAGGCCTACGAGTCCTTCGCCGAACTGCAGCAGCTCTACGAGCGCAACATCCACAACCAGACCGAGCGGCGCTTCATCGTGGCCGATCCGAGCGGGGAGCCGGCCGGGCTGATCGAGCTCGTCGAGATCAACCACCTGCACCGGCGCTGCGAGTTCCAGATCGCGATCCACCCGAGCTTCCAGGGCCGCGGCTACGCGTGGCAGGCGACGCGGATCGCCATGGATTACGCGTTCAGCGTGCTCAACATCCACAAGCTCTACCTGCACGTCGACCGGGACAACGCCCGGGCCGTGCGGATCTACGAGCGCTGCGGCTTCCACCCCGAGGGCGTGCTGAAGGACGAGTTCTTCGTGAACGGGCGCTACCGCGACGCCGTGCGGATGTGCCTGTTCCAGCCGGACTACCTGAGGGCCCGCGGCGGAGGCGGCGACATCGCCGAGCCCGTCCTGAAGGTCTGAACCGGGTCTCGTCCGCCGCCGACGGGCGACGGACGAGTTCGAAACGACGCGGGGGCGGAGCCCGTCGGCCCCGCCCCCGCGCTCACGCCGCTCAGTTGCGGCCGGCACCGCCCGTCTGGCCGCCGGCCCGGCCGGCACCCTGGGCGCCGCCCATGGCGCCGTTGCCGCCCGCGCTGCCGCCGCTCATGCCGCCGCGCTCCGCGCCGCCCGTCCGGCCGCCCTCGGCGCCGGACTTCATGCCGCCCTGCTGGCCGCCGCGATCCGACGCGTTCCGGATGCCGTCCTGCTGGCCGCCGCGCATGTCGCTGTTGCGCATGCCGTCGTTCTTGCCTTCCTGCTGACGGGAGGCCTTGTCCATCCCGCGATCCTGGCCGCGGTCGTTCCGGTCCATCCGGCCTTCGTTGCGGCCCTCGTTCCGCGACGCGTTGCGGATGCCGTCGCGCTCGCCACGGTTGTCGAAGCGCGCGCCTGCGCGCTGCTCGGAGCGGAAGCTCGCGCTGACCGCACCGCCGCCGCTCAGGCGCCGGTACTCAGCGGAGCCGTAGCGCACCCGCTGGCCGCGGATCGTCACGAAGCGGTCCTCTTGGACGGAGACGAGGCGGCGGTACTCGGGGGAGCCGTACACCACGCGCTGGCCGCGAATGACCACGTAGCGCTCGCGCGGGCCGGTCTCGCGGACGCTGACCAGGCGGCGGTACTCGGGCGAACCGTAGAGCACGCGCTGGCCGCGGATCACGACGTAGCGCGCGCGCGGGCCGCGGTTCTCGGTGACGATCAGGCGGCGATACTCCGGCGAGCCGTACACGACCCGGCGGCCGCCGATGAACACGTAGCGGCCCTCGCGGCGGAAGCCGCCCTCGACCCGCTCGGACCGGACATCCGTCCGGCTCACGTCGGTCCGGCCGCGGAAATCGGTCCGGTCGGCGCGGCGGTCACCGCGGCGGTCACCGCGATCGGCACGCGCGCCGTCGCGATCCCCGCGCTCGTCGCGGTCGGCGCGATCACCGCGGCGGTCGCCCCGCTCGGTGCCGGCCCGGTCCTTGTCCTGAGCCATGCGATCCTGACCCGTGCGGCCCTCGCCGCCGGCCTCGCGGCCCTGCGCGGACCGGCCTGCCTCGGCACCGGAGCGCTCGGACCCCGCCTGGCGGCCGCCCTTCATGTCACCCTGCATGCCACCCTGGGCGCCGCCCTGCATGCCACCGCGCTCGCCGCCGCCGGCCTTCATGCCGGACTCGGCGCCACCCTGACCGCCGCGACCGCCCATCCCGGCGCCGCGATCGGCGCCACCCTGCTGGGCGTAGGCCGAGGTGCTGATCAGCAGCGCGGCCAATCCGATCGATAATTTCCGCATGGCGTACCCTCCAATGTTGAATCTGCGACGCAACGTCAAAGGTCGCGAAACGGTTCAGCCTGGAGAGCTCAAAAATTTACGCAACGAATACCGATCTTCGTGCGTTTCGCGCGGAAAAGCTTGGCCGTAGACGCGGACATGCTGGTCCGCAGGCCCGCTGTCCTGCGCTCTACTGGCCCGGCTGTCCGGCGATCTCGGCCTCGACCTCCTGAGGGTCGAGGTCGTAGCGCCGGGAGCAGAACTCGCAGGTGATGACGATGCGCCCGTCATCCGCCACCATCTCGTGCCGCTCCTGCGGCGTGAACGAGCGGATCATGCCCATCACCCGCTCCCGCGAGCAGCGGCAGGTCTCCTGGACGGGCTGGCGGTCGAACACCCGCACCCCGCGCTCGTGGAACAGCCGGTAGAGCAATCGCTCGCTGGAGACGTTCGGATCGACCAGCTCGTGATCCTCGATGGTCGCCACCAGCGAGCGGGCCTCGACCCAGGCATCGTCCTCCGGCGCGTCCCCCGAGAGGTGCGCGTGGCCCTCCGGGATATCGCCCGGGGGCAGGTCGGCGAGGCGCGCCCGATCCACCGACTGGGGCAGGAACTGCACGAGCAGCCCTCCGGCCCGCCAGCGCCCGGCCCCCTCCTCCACGGCCTCGGCCACGGCGAGTCGCACCTGCGTGGGGATCTGCTCCGACTGGCGGAAATACTGGTGCGCGGCCTCCTCCAGGCTCTGGCCCTCGAGGGCGACGACGCCCTGGTAGCGGCTCGCGGCTGTGCCCTGGTCGATGGTCATGGCGAGATGCCCGGTGCCGATCAGCTCGGCATCCTTGAGCGGGCCGGTCCCGAGGGCCGCGACCCGCTCCGGCTCGAACCGCGCGGTGGCGCGCAGCCGGTCCGGGGCCTCGAAATCGACCACGATCATCGCGACCGGACCGTCGGTCTTGGTCTGGAGCTGGAACCGGCCCTCGAACTTGAGGGAGGAGCCGAGCAGCACCGTCAGCGCCGCGGCCTCGCCGAGGAGGCGCGCCACCGGGTCCGGGTAGCCGTGGCGGCGCAGGATCGTGTCGACGGCCGGGCCGAGCCGGACGACGCGGCCGCGGACGTCCAGCGCCTCGACGGCGAAGGGCAGGACGGCGTCGTCCGTGCCGGCATGGCCGTTGCCGGCATTCTGGGGCTGGGATGGCGACTGGGGGTGCGACTGCGTTCCTGAGGTCATGCCCTCTCCGATCGATGCGTCCGGCGGCGCGTGCCGGCAAAGCGGGGATCCGTCCTCCCGGGGGCCGGGCGGCGTGAGGCGATGACCTTGGCGGAGCGATCGGATCCCTCACCCCGTCCAGCCCGGAGCGGGAGCGGCGGCGCAGCGCGCTCCGTTCGTCGCCGGGATGCCGCCTTCCGGCGGCCGTGATGGGGAGACGGGCAGCACGGGCCGCCCGCTCACGCCTATATGGTGCGCCGACCCCGCGAGCGCGAGGCCGGACAGTATGAGTGCGGGATCAGAGCCCGCTGGCGCCGAGGCACCAGGCCAGGATGCCCTTCTGCGCGTGCAGGCGGTTCTCGGCCTCGTCGAACACCACGGAGCGCGGGCCGTCCATCACCTCGGCCGTCACCTCCTCGCCGCGGTGGGCCGGGAGGCAGTGCATGAAGATCGCGCCCGGATTCGCCGCCGCCATCAGCTTGTCGTTGACCTGATAGGGGCTGAGCAGGTTGTGGCGGTGCGCCTCGTCGTCGTCGCCCATCGACACCCAGCAATCGGTGACGACGGCATCGACGCCGTCCACCGCCGCGAAGGCGTCGGTGGTGACGTGGACGTCGGCACCCTCCTGCTGCGCCCAGGCGAGGAGCGCCGGCGGCGGCGCGAGCTCCGGCGGGCTCGCGACGTTGAGCGTGAAGTCGAACCGGGCGGCGGCGTGGACCCAGCTCGCCAGCACGTTGTTCGCGTCGCCCGACCACGCGACCTTGCGGCCGCGGATCGGCCCGCGATGCTCCTCGAAGGTCAGCACGTCGGCCATGATCTGGCACGGGTGCGAGACCTTGGTCAGGGCGTTGATCACCGGGACGGTGGCGTACTCGGCCAGCTCCAGCATCTGACCGTGGTCGAGGATGCGGATCATGATCGCGTCGACGAAGCGCGAGAGCACCTGCGCGGTGTCGCCGATGGTCTCGCCGCGGCCGAGCTGCATCTCGGAGCCGGTGAGCATCAGGGTCTCGCCGCCGAGCTCGCGCATCGCCACGTCGAAGGAGACGCGGGTGCGGGTCGAGGGCCGGTCGAACACCATGGCCAGGGTCTTGCCGGTGAGCGGGCGCTCGGCCGCCAGCTCGCCCTTGCGGCGGCGCGCCTTGATGGCGGCGCTGGCATCGAGGACCCGGCGCAGCTCCGCGCCGGAGAAATCCTTGAGGTCGAGGAAATGACGAGGGCCGGCACCGTTCAGGTGCCTGGCCGGGGCCTGTGCCCGGCCGTCAATCTGGGCTTTCATCGCGTCACAATCACTAGAGTCTGCTCACCGATCACCTGATCATGAACCGCACTCTACCTCCTGGCAGGGGCATCTCCGTCACGCGCGGCGGGATCGACCGCGCCCGGAAATGCTTCGGGCCGCCCTCCGGGGTCCGGGGGGCGGTGTTCTCAATCGCGCGGATCGATCCTACTCGGCCGCGCCGCGCACGGCCTCGAAGCCGGACGCCGCCGCGTCCAGGCGGCGGACCGCCTCGTCGATCTCGGCCTCGCCGATGGTCAGCGGCGGCAGCAGGCGGACGATGTTGTCGCCCGCCGGGATCACCAGCAGGTGCGCGTCCCGCGCGGCGGCGGCGAAGTCGGTGTTCGGCACGCCGAGCTTGAGGCCGAGCATCAGCCCCTCGCCGCGGATCTCCTGGATGACGTGCGGGTGGCGGTCGCGCAGGGCCGCGAGCTTCTGCTTGAGCAGCAGGCCGGAGCGGGCGACGCGCGCGAGGAAGCCCTCCTCCAGCACGACGTCCAGCACGGCGTTGCCCACCGCCATGGCGAGCGGGTTGCCGCCGAAGGTGGTGCCGTGCGTGCCGGCGGTCATGCCGCGCGCGGCCTCCCGGGTCGCGAGGCAGGCGCCCAGCGGGAAGCCGCCGCCGATGCCCTTGGCGACGCTCATGATGTCCGGGGTGATGCCGGACCATTCGTGCGCGAACAGCCGCCCGGTGCGGCCGACGCCGGTCTGGACCTCGTCCATGATCAGCAGGAGGCCGTTGGCGTCGCAGATCTCACGCAGCCGGCGCAGGTCCGCGTGGGGGATCTCCCGCACGCCGCCCTCGCCCTGGATCGGCTCGATCATCAGCGCCGCCGTCTCCGGCCCGATCACCGCCTCCAGCGCCGCCCAGTCGCCGGCTGGGACCTGGTCGAAGCCCTCGACCTTCGGACCGAAGCCCTCGATGTACTTCTGCTGGCCGCCGGCCGCGAGCGTCGCCAGCGTCCGCCCGTGGAAGGCGCCCGCGAAGGTGACGATCCGGTAGCGCTCCGGCTGCCCGCCGGCCGCGTGGTACTTGCGGGCGATCTTGATCGCCGCCTCGTTCGCCTCCGCGCCTGAGTTGCAGAAGAACACCACGTCCGCGAAGGTCGCGTCGACGAGGCGCTGCCCGAGGCGCTCGCCGCCCGGGATCTGGAACAGGTTCGAGGTGTGCCAGATCTTGCCCGCCTGCTCGGTCAGCGCGCCGACGAGGTGCGGGTGCGCGTGGCCGAGGCCGTTCACCGCGATGCCGGCGCCGAAGTCGAGATATCGCTCCCCACCCTCCGTCACGAGCCAGGCGCCCTCGCCGCGCTCGAAAGCGAGCGGCGCGCGGACGTAGGTCGGCAGAAGGGCTGACGTCACGGGTCCCATCTCCGTTTCACGCAGGATCCCGGAGCGAGCGTTGAGCCGGCTCCAAATGAAAGTGCCGCCTCAGTCCTGGGCGGCACGCGCGCGATTACTATGAAAGAGCCGGCGCCTGTCAACGTTTCAGTGCCCGGCAGGCCCGACGGGCAGCCCTGCGCGCGGCACCGATAGAGCCGATCCTGACGGCGAATCTGCGGCGGTCCCGTCCCGGATCACCGGAGAATCGCGGGGCCGCGATCCCGGCCTTCGCGGCGGCGGCCCTTGCGCCGCGGGGGGCGGCCGTGCTCCTGCTCCCGCGGATTCGCAGGAACCTGGGAGAACCCGATGAGCTCGATCAAGGAACGCCTGGCGGCGCTGGGCCTGACGCTGCCGAAGGCGGCGGCGCCGGTCGCCAACTACGTGCCGTTCGTGCGCGCCGGCAACCTCGTGGTGATCTCCGGCCAGGTCTGCTTCGGCGCGGACGGCGCCATCGCGGCCGAGCACAAGGGCAAGGTCGGCGGCAACGTCTCGGCCGAGGCCGGCAAGGCGGCCGCGCGCCTCTGCGCCCTCAACGTGCTCGCCCAGCTCGAGGCCGCGGTGGGCGACCTCGACCGCGCGGTGGTCCAGTGCGTGCGGCTCGGCGGCTTCATCAACGCGGCGCCGGGCTTCTCGGCCGTGGCCGGGGTGATGAACGGCGCCTCCGACCTGATGGTCGAGCTCCTCGCCGACCGCGGGCGCCACGCGCGCTCCACCGTCGGCGTGGCCGAGCTGCCCCTCGACGCCGCCGTCGAGGTCGAGGCGATGTTCGAGGTCCGCTGACGGTGGCCGCCCCCGACTGGCTCACCGCGCGGCCGATCGCCCATCGCGGCCTGCACGACCGCGCGGCGGGCCGGCCGGAGAACACGCTGGCGGCGGCCCGGGCGGCCGTCGCGGGCGGCTTCGCCATCGAGTGCGACGTCCAGCTCAGCGCCGACGGCGAGGCGATGGTCTTCCACGACGCCGCGCTCGGGCGCCTGACCGGGGCGAGCGCGGCTCTGGCCGACCGGTCGGCCGCCGAACTCGGGACGCTCGCCGTCGCCGGGTCCGCGGAGACGATCCCGACGCTGCCGGCCTTCCTGGCGGCGGTGGCCGGGGCGGTGCCGGTGGTGATCGAGGTGAAGTCCCGCTACGACGGCGACCTGCGGCTCGCGACCCGCACCGCCGAAGTGGCCGCCGCCTATGACGGGCCTGTGGCGCTGAAATCCTTCGACCCGCAGGTGGTCGCGGCTCTGCGCGACCTCTGCCCCGCCGCGATCCCGCGGGGCATCGTGGCGGAGACGACGCAGGACGACCCGGTCTACGCGGCCCTGACCCCCTCGCTCCGCCGGTCCCTCTCCGACCTGCTGCACCTCGCCGAGACGCGGCCCGACTTCCTGTCCTGGCGGGTGGACGACCTCCCCTGCGCGCCGACCTACCTCTGCCGGCTGCTCGGTCAGATCCCCGTCATGACCTGGACGGTCCGGAATGCGGAGCAGCGCGCCCGCGCGGCCGCGCACGCGGACCAGATGGTGTTCGAGGGCTTCGTCCCGTAAATTTTCCTACGCCCTGTCCGATTCTGTCCGACCAAGAGCGCCATGACCGCTTCGAGTGACGCCCGCGCCCGCTTCGCGCGGCTCTGCGGGGGCCTCGCCCTCGCCGCGACGCTGCTCTCCCCGGCGCCCGCTCCGGCGGCCGACCCGTGCGCGGGCACGACCCAGGCGGATCTCAACGCCTGCGCGGCTGCCGATTACCGGGCCGCCGACACGGCGCTGAACGCCGTCTACGGGCAGCTGATGAAGACGATCGGCCCGAAGACGAAGGACGCCCTGCGGGGCGCCCAGAAGGCCTGGCTGTCGTACCGGGACGCGACCTGCTTCCTCGAGACCATGGGTCTCGACGGGGGCTCGGCCTACGCGATGGAATACAACGGCTGCCTGAAGGGGCTGACCGACGCGCGGATCAAGGTCCTGAAGGGATACCTCGACTGCAAGGCGGACGACGTGTCGTGCGTCGGCCGCCTCGGCGAGTGAGCGCGGGCCGCGACGGCGCCGTCCGGTTCGGAGCGCGCGCGCGTCGCCGCGCGCCGTCCTGGAGGCCGCGCGAAAGCGCGGGGCGGGTGACGTCGGCGGCCGTCTGACAACGCTGCCATGGTCGCCGCGCGCATCCGCCCGCTTGCCCCCGGCCGGTCAGGGGCTAGAGTCCGGCCCATGAAGCAAGCACCCGGGCCGACGCCGGAGACCGCCGCACTGACCGTGCGGGCGCTTCCCGGATTGAAGGAGATCGGCGCGGCGGAATGGGATGCCTGCGCCTTCTCGCCCGAGACCCTGGCGGCGGGCGACGAGACCCACAACCCCTTCCTGTCGCACGCTTTCCTGTCGGCGCTGGAGGATTCGGGCTGCGTCTCGCGCAGGACCGGCTGGCTGCCGCTCCACGTCTCGGTCGAGCGCGACGGCGTCCGCCTCGGCGTCGCGCCCTGCTACCTGAAATCGCACAGCCAGGGCGAGTACGTCTTCGACCACGGCTGGGCCGACGCCTACGAGCGGGCCGGCGGCGCCTATTACCCCAAGCTCCAGGTCAGCGTGCCGTTCACGCCGGTGACCGGGCCGCGCTTCCTGATCGCCCCGGGGGCCGATCCCGACGAGGCCACGGCCGGCCTCGTCGCGGGCCTGCGGGCGCTGCGGGGCGAGACCAAGGCCTCCTCGATCCACGTCACCTTCATGCGCGAGGCGGAGTGGGAGCGGGCCGGCGCGGCCGGCTTCCTGCAGCGCACCGACCAGCAGTTCCACTGGCAGAACGACGGCTACGCGACCTTCGACGACTTCCTGTCCGCCCTCGCCTCGCGCAAGCGCAAGACCATCCGCAAGGAGCGCCGCGACGCCCTGGCGCCCGGCATCACCGTGGAGCACCTGACCGGCGCGGACATCACCGAGGCCCACTGGGACGCGTTCTACGCCTTCTACATGGACACGGGCTCCCGGAAGTGGGGGCGGCCCTACCTCAATCGCCGGTTCTTCTCGCTCCTGTCCGAGCGCATGGCCGACCGGGTGCTCCTCGTGATGGCGAAGCGCGGGGACGCCTACATCGCGGGGGCGATCAACCTCATCGGCGATACCGCGCTCTACGGGCGCAACTGGGGCTGCATCGAGGACCACCCCTTCCTGCATTTCGAGATCTGCTACTATCAGGCGATCGACTTCGCGATCGCCCGGGGCCTGAAGCGGGTCGAGGCGGGCGCCCAGGGCGAGCACAAGCTCGCCCGCGGCTACCGGCCGGTCCTGATGCACTCGGCCCACGACATCGCCGACCCGGCGCTGCGCCGCGCGGTGGCCGATTACTTGCAGCGGGAGCGCGCCCACGTCGCCGAGGCGGTCGACGTCCTCGACACGCTGACGCCGTTCCGGCGCGCGGACGCGGGCGACGCCTGCGCGACGCCCCCCGACGCCTCGTCCCCCAACACCTCCCCCCCCGAGAGTTCCGAGTCATGAGCCCGATCGACCGCATCAAGACCTACGCCGACGAGCTGACGGCCCTGCGCCGCGACCTGCACGCCCATCCGGAGCTCGGCTTCGAGGAGGTCCGGACGGCCGGCATCGTGGCCGACCTCCTCGAGACGTTCGGCTGCGAGGTGCATCGCGGCGTCGGCGGCACCGGGGTGGTGGGCCTGCTCAAGGGCCGCACCGACAACGGCAAGCGCATCGGCCTGCGCGCCGACATGGACGCCCTGCCCATCGAGGAGGAGACCAACCTCCCCTATCGCTCGACCTACGCGGGCAAGATGCACGCCTGCGGCCATGACGGGCACACGACCATGCTGGTCGGCGCGGCGCGCTACCTCGCCGAGACCCGCGATTTCGACGGCACCGCGGTGTTCGTGTTCCAGCCGGCCGAGGAGGGCCGCGGCGGCGCCCGGGCCATGCTGAAGGACGGCCTGTTCGAGCGCTTCCCCTGCGACGAGATCTACGGCCTGCACAACCAGCCCGGCGGCGGACACGGCATGATCAAGCTGCGGCCGGGGCCGATCATGGCGGCGGCGGACTTCTTCGACATCCACATCCGCGGCAAGGGCATCCACGCCGCCCAGCCGCACCGGGGCGTCGACCCGATCATCATCGCCACCGGCCTCGCCCAGGCGCTCCAGTCGATCGTGTCGCGCAACGCCGACCCGCTGAAGTCCATCGTCCTGTCGATCACCCGGATCGAGGCGGGCTCCGCCTACAACGTGATCCCCGAGACGGCCCATCTCGCCGGCACGATCCGCACCTTCGACAAGGAGATCCGGGCGCTCGCCGGAACCCGCATGCGCGAGCTGGCGGCCGGCTTCGGCGCCGCCTACGGCGCCGAGGTCACGGTCGACCTGCAGGACGTGTTCTCCGTCCTGGAGAACGCCCCCGCGCAGGCGGCCGCCGCCACGGAGGTCGCCACCGAGCTCCTGGGCGCCGACAAGGTCGAGTCGAACGTCGTGCCCAAGATGGGCAGCGAGGACTTCGCCGACATGACCATGGCGGTCCCCGGCGCCTATGTCTGGCTCGGCGCCAATCCGGGGCCCGGCCTGCACAATGCCGGCTACAACTTCGACGACTCGATCATCCCGATCGGCAGCGCCTTCCTGGCGCGGATGGTCGAGCGCCGCACCGCGGCCTGACGCCGGGCGCCGTCACCGCCCTCCGGGACTTTCCGGATGGCGGGCGATGTCGCCGCGCGAGCCCGTCCGGCCGTCGACAGCGCAGCCGGCCGGTGCGAATCCTGACGGAACTCGCCCGCGAGCCAACGCGGGCCGCGAAGGGAGGGCGCCATGTCACCGGAGATGCCGGAATCGCGCGCGGCGCTCATCCTGCTCGCCGCCTCGGTGGGGGCGGTCCTGATTTTCGGCGCCTTCACGCTGCTCACGCAGCTCGGCTGAGGCGCGACCGCGATTGCAACCTGAGCGGGTCGATCCCGGCCCCGATCGGCGCGGCCCGGCGGCCCGACGATCGGGATTCCGCCGTCCGCGCAGGGGAATGCCGTTGATGCTTCACGGGCTATCGAGTTGAGTTAACTGCTCATTAATTCCATCAGCGGTTGTATGTCTCCGACGAAGGCGGGCACGGTGCGCGCTGGAACCGGAGTTCGCCCATGATGGCCGACGCAATCCAGGGTCCCCGCCCTCGGCCGGTCGACCTCTCGGCCGCCCTCGACGCCTCCGGGATCATCGGCGCGTGGTCGTGGTCGCCGCGCGCCGAGCGGTGCGTCCTCGATGCCGGCGCCGCCGAGGTGCTGGCCGGGGATGCCGGGCTCGCCGGGCGCTCCCTCCCGCTCTCGGTCGCCAAGGCCTGCGTCCATCCCGAGGATCGGCCGGCCGTGGTGCGGCAGTTCAAGGCTCTGCGCGAGCGCGGCGGCCTGTTCGTGGCCGAGTACCGGACGCTGTCGCCCTCGGGGCAGGTCCACCGGATCCTCGATCGCGGCCGGATCCCGCCGGGCGCGTCGAGCCGGCGCCTCGGGCACGGTGTCATCATCGACGTGACCGACGAGCCGCCGGCGACGCGCGCGATGGCCGAGCCCGCGGACGCGCTCACCCAGGCGGTCGACCGCGCGCTCGAATGCCGCGACGCCCTGGAGGGGGTGGCGGATTCCGAGCTTCAACTCCTGATCGACATGCTGCTGCTGAACCTCGGACGGCGCATCGCCAAGGCCACCACGACCGGCGCGCACCGCGGCGGCCACTGAGCGGGGCTGCCGCGTCCTGTCGGGGCTCTGCCGGGCCGTCCGGCCCGACTCACTGCACCAACACGGCCTGGTTGCAGAGGGTGCCGTCGACCTCGAGGTCGGCGTAGCCCAGACGCAGGCCGAGGCTGCGCAGGACGGTGTCGAGCACGAGGTCGACACCCGGCGTCACGGTGCCCAGGGCGGTCGTCAGGGTGGACTGGATCAGCGGCGGCACGCCGGCGTCGCCGACGCTCAGCACGAGATTGCGCAGCAGGCTGCCGGTGAGCGACTGGGTCAGGTTGCCCGAGGCGACCGTGCGCACCGTGTGGTTGGCGATGTCCGCGTCCGAGAACACGAGGGTCTGCGACCCGGTGCCGAGCGTCGTCAGGGCGCGCCCGGAGACGGTGATCCCGAGCACCGTGACCAGGGGCGCGGGCTGCGACAGGTCGGGGCTCGCGCTGCCCCCGTTGATCGCGGTGCGCGGCACCTGCGCGATCGCCAGCGTCGCCAGTCCCGTCTGCGCGTCGAGGGTGACCTTGCGTCCGCCGGACCCGGCGCAGCTGAGCGACCGCAGGGTCGCCTGCGCCGGTGCCACCTCCGCGTAGACCGGCAGGGTGATGGTTCCGAGCCCGAGCGCCGTGACGGTGGTCTCGATCAGCAGCCGGGTCTGCGCCGTCTGCACGGTGGCGTTCCGGCTGCCGGGCCGGACCCAGCCCGAGCTGCGCTTGCGCTCTCCGATCGCCAGGGTCAGGCGGGTCGAGAGCAGGCCGGGCACCGTGGCTCCGAGATCGATCGCCACCTGATTCTGGCCGTTCGCCAGAGAGGCGGCCGCGCCCAGCAGGTTCAGCACGTTGAGCGAGGGGCCGGCGAAGCCCCGCGGCGGCGCCAGCGCGGCGGCGTCGCCGAGCCCGTCCACCTGGCCGATCGCGACGAGGTTTCCGGCATTCGGCAGGGCGTTGAGGATCCCCGACAGGGCCGCCACCGCGCTGCCGTTGTCCGCCGCGGCGACCCGGAGCGCCATCAGCATCTGACCGACGCTGGCATTCGCCTGAACGATGTCGGTGTAGTTCGCGGCCTGCATGTTGAGGCTCGCCCCGAGGGCGTCGAGGACGCGCAGCCCGTCGACGCGGGCGCTGGCCAGGGCATCGTAGTCGCTGACGCTGAGCGACAGCTTGGCGCCGAGCAGCGCGCCGAGCAGGGCGTTGGCGATGCCGCCGTCGAGCTTCAGCGTGCCGGACCCGATCGTGAAGGCGGCGAATTGCGCGCTCGCGGCGGTGCCGGTCACCCGCAGCGGCACCGCGGCGGGCAGGCCGATCGCCCGGCCGAAGGTCACCGGGACCGAGGTCGCGAGGCCGACCCGCACCGCGTTCGCCGGGCTGCCGCCGGCGCTGAACCGGCCGCCCGGGGCGACGCCCTTGGTGCTCGCGTCGTAGCTGCCGGGCGCGACCGTGGCGGTCGCCGCGCCGTAGCCGTTGTCGCCGAGGGAGCGGCGGGCGACCGTGTCGGCCTGGCTCGGATCGACGGCCGCCAGCATGGCGGCGATGTCCACCGCCCCCTGCGCCTTGCGCCGCGCCTGGAAGACCAGGCCGAGATCGATCCCGACCGCGCCCGCCCCCATCAGCATCGCGCTGCCGAGCGCCACCAGGATCGCGACGTTGCCGCCGCGCGCGGCCCCGAAGCGGCGCAGGCGCCCGCCCCGGCCGATCACAGGCCGCCCTTCCGGACGCTGACGGTGCTGCGCAGCACGGTCGGGAGCATCGGCAGCAGGCGCGCGAAGGCGTTGATGCCGAGCGTGTTGGCGTCGAGGGTGACGGTGACCGTGTACACCGTCGCGTCGCTGGGATCCGGCCCGACCTGCACGACGATGCTGCCCGGCCGGAACATCGCGCCGGCGCTCAGGCTCCGGTTCACCATGGACTGGGCGAGGTTCGCGCGCTCGGCATCCGTGACGCCGGCCACGGAGGCGCGGGCCGCCTCGGCGGCGATCTGGCGGAGGTTGTGGGCGGCGCCGAGGCAGATCCCGAACACCGCGATCCCGGCGAAGAGCAGGAACAGCACGGGTGCCACGAGGGCGAACTCCACCGCGGAACTGCCGCGCCGGCAGGTCCACCCGTTCGGCGCGCTCCGCCAGCGCAAGCGCCGCATGCCCATCGCATCGCCCTCCGCGACTCGCGCAGCACGACCACTGCACGATCCATCGTGGCGGCGATGTTCTAACTAATGGTTGTTTTAATGCTCAATTTTACAACCAAAGCGAGTGGTTCGCGTCCCGGGTGCGCCTCCCGGGCTCGACCGGCTCGTCGCGCCGAGCCGCGTCGCGGTCTCAGATCGCCAGCGGCGGCCGCAGCAGGCCGATCCCCGCCGGATCGAAGGACGCGCTCTTGACGATGGCGTGGACCTCGCGCCCCGGGGCGAGGCCGAGTTCGCGGACGGCCGCGCCGGTCACGCGCGCCACGAGACGGGCGCCGTTGCAGTCGATCTCCACCGCCGTCTCGGCGCCCGCCGCCGTCAGGCCGCAGATCCGGCCGGCCAGCACGTTGCGGGCGCTGAGGCCGCGGGGAGGCTCGGTGGCGACGAGCACGTCGCGGGCGGGGATGCGCACCCGCAGCCGCGTCCCGGCCGGGCGCGACAGGCCCGGCACCAGCAGGCTCCCGGCGGCGCCCGTCAGGCGCGTGAGCCCGGTGGCGGCGTCGAGGGCCTCGACGACCATGTCGAGGAGCGCGCCGGCCTCGGCCTCGTGGATCGGCACGAGATCGGCGCGGCGCAGGATCGTCTCCGCGGGGCCGGCGGCGGCCACCCGCCCGGCCTCCAGCACGATCACCGTGTTGGCGAGCCGGGCCACCTCGGAGACGGCGTGGCTGACGTAGAGGATCGGCACGCCGGCCTCGTCGCGCAGGCGCTCGATGTAGGGAAGGATCTCGGCCTTGCGGGCCTCGTCCAGGGCCGCCAGGGGCTCGTCCATCAGCAGGAGGCGCGGCCTCGCCAGCAGCGCTCGGCCGATCGCCACCCGCTGGCGCTCGCCGCCCGAGAGACCTGCGGGCCGCCGGTCGAGGAGATGGTCGATGCCGAGCATGTCGGTCACGGCCGCGAAGGCCGCCGGGTCGGCGCGGCGCCGCGCGAAGACCCGGCCGTAGCCGAGATTGGTCCGGACGCTGAGATGCGGGAACAGCCGCGCGTCCTGGAACACCACGCCGACCTGGCGCCGGTGCGACGGCAGCACCAGGCCGGACGCGGTGTCCACCCACGGGGTGCCGCCGACGACGATCCGGCCCCGGTCCGGCCGCGCGAGGCCGGCGATCAGGTCGATCAGCGTGGTCTTCCCCGAGCCCGAGCGCCCGAACAGGGCGGTCAGCCCCGGCCCGGCCTCGAAGGCGGCCGCGAGCGCGAAGGCGCCGCGCCGGAGCTGGACGTCGACCTGGATGCTCACGCGGACAGACTCGCGTAACAGGAGCCCCGGCGCGTCCCGGCGCCGGCCCGGACTTGCCCGCGATGATCACGGTCCACCACCTCGAGAACAGCCGCTCGCAGCGCGTGCTCTGGCTGCTGGAGGAACTGGAGCTGCCCTACCGCGTGATCCGCCACGCCCGCGATCCGCGGACCCTGCGCGCGCCCGCCGAACTCCTGGCCGTCCACCCGCTGGGCAAGGCGCCGGTGATCACCGACGGCGGGACGGTGGTCGCCGAGACCGGCGCGATCGTCGCCTACCTGACGGATCTGGCCGGCGCGCGGCTGGTGCCCGGGCCCGGGACGGAGGAGCGGCGGCGCTACGTCTACTGGTCGCACTACGCCGAGGGCTCGGCGATGCCGCCGCTGCTGCTGAAGCTGGTCTTCGTGCGGCTGGCGCCGGGCAGTCCCTGGCCGCTGCGGCCCCTCGTCCGGCGGATCGCCGACACGGTGCTGCGGGGCTTCGTCGATCCGGACCTGCGCCGGCACGCGGCCTTCTGGGAGACGGAACTCGCCGGCCGCCCGTATTTCTGCGGCGCCGATTTCACCGCGGCCGACATCCTGATGAGCTTCCCGCTGGAGGCCTTCGCGGCGCGCGGCACGGGCGCGGGCCCGCGCGTCGCGGACTGGCTCGCGCGCATCCACGCCCGTCCGGCCTACCAGAGGGCCCTGCAGCAGGGCGGGCCCTACGCGTATGCCTGAGCGGGCGTCCCGCCCCGGATCGGTCGCCATTCAGCCCG
Source organism: Methylobacterium sp. Leaf361 (assembly GCF_001424445.1). Taxonomy (NCBI): domain Bacteria; kingdom Pseudomonadati; phylum Pseudomonadota; class Alphaproteobacteria; order Hyphomicrobiales; family Methylobacteriaceae; genus Methylobacterium; species Methylobacterium sp. Leaf361. The sequence goes on from NZ_LMPY01000089.1 coordinate 112,382, forward strand.
CCCCCAGGCGCCGACCGGCCCGCCGCGCCAGGAATTCCGACACCAGCAGGGCCGCGACCGACAGCGCGATCGAGATCAGGGTGAGGCGCAGGGCCGGCCCCTCCCCGCCCGGAACCTGCGTCAGCGTGTAGATCGCCGACGGCAGGGTCTGGGTCTCGCCCGGGATGTTCGAGACGAACGTGATGGTCGCGCCGAACTCCCCCATCGCCTTGGCGAAGGCCAGCACGGCGCCCGCGAGGCACCCGGGCAGGCTGAGGGGCAGCGTGATCGTCAGGAACACCGCGAAGGGGTTCGCGCCCAGCGTCCCGGCCGCCTGCTCCAGGCGCCGGTCCACGGCCTCGATCGACAGCCGCATCGCCCGCACCATGAGCGGGAAGCCCATCACCGCGCAGGCCAGCGCTGCCCCGGTCCAGCGGAAGGAGAAGACCACGCCGATCTCGGCGAGGGGCGCGCCGAGCGGGCCGCGCCGGCCGAAGGCCAGCAGCAGCAGGTAGCCGGTCACGACCGGGGGCAGGATCAGCGGCAGGTGGACCAGCCCGTCCAGCAGGGCGCGGCCGGGAAACCGGCGCCGCGCCAGCAGCCACGCCACGGCGAGTCCGGGCACGAGGCTCGCGAGCGTCGCCACCGTCGCCACCCGCAGGCTCAGGCCGACGGCGGTCCACTCGTCCGGCGTGAGCCCGAGCAAGGGGGCGGCGCGCCGCTACTGGCTGGCGCCGGGCTGCGCGGCCACCGTGAAGCCCTGGCGCTCGAAGGAGCCCCGGGCCTCCGGGCCGCGCAGGTAGCCGAGCAGCGTCCCGGCATCCGGGTTGCGCGACTCCCGGGTCACCGCCGCCGGATAGACGATCGGCGGGTGGCTGTCGGCCGGGAAGGTCGCCACAACGTGGACGCTCGGGTCCGCGGCCGCGTCGGTGGCGTAGACGATGCCGAGCGGCGCCTCGCCCCGGGCGACCAGCAGGAGGGCGGCGCGCACGTTCTCGGCCTGGGCCACCTGCCCCTTCACGGCGTCCCAGGCGCCGAGCTTCTCCAGGGCGGCCTTGCCGTACTTGCCGGCGGGAACGGCGTCGATCGTCGCCATCGCCAGCCGCCCGCCGCCGAGGATCCGCGTCAGCGTGGTGCCGAGGTTCGGCGCCAGGGCCACCTGCGGATCCGCCGCGCTGTCCTTCGGCCCCGGGGCGATCAGCACCAGGGCGTTGCGCAGGAGGTCGATCCGCGAGCCGGCCTTCAGCAGCCCGGCCCGGTCGACGTAATCCATCCACGCGAGGTCGGCCGAGATGAACAGGTCCGCCGGCGCCCCCGCCTCGATCTGCTTCGCGAGGGCGTTCGAGCCGGCGTAGGAGATCCGCGCGGTCTTGCCGGTCGCCTTCGTCCAGGCTGCCGCGGCGTCGTCGAGGGCGTTCTTGAGGCTCGCGGCCGCGAACACGACGACCGGCTCGTCCGCCCGCGCGGCCCTGTCGGTCGGCGCGAGGACCAGCGCCGCGAGCGCGCAGGCGACCAGGATCCGTCGAGTCAGGGGCATCACGCAGATCTCTCCGGTCGCGACCCGCTATATACGGCGGGGAACGACGGGGATCATAGGCGCGCGCGGGCGGTCGGCCAAGGCCCGGCCGACCCGGGTGACCGCGCGTCAGCCGAGCTTGGCCTCCGGCCGGTCCTTGGGCTCGGCCTCGGCGCGGTGGAGGCGGCTCAGCAGGACGAGGAGATGGCCCGGGAGCGGCCCGTCCGGTGCGGGACCGCCGAAGATCCGCTCGCGTGGTCGGGCAGGCACGGCCGCGCCGTTGACGACCACGGGCCCGCGGGGGCCGGAACGCCGAGACTTGGTCACGCTGTACGCACCCTGCTCAATCGTGATTCACGTAAAAAGCCGGCAAAAACGCCGCGCAAGTCGGCCAGTTCCGCAGCTGCCGTACATCATTTGGTTAACGCGCGAACAACCTGCCTCATTCCTGGGCGCCCGCTCGCGCGAATCGGTGTCGCGCCGTCACCAGGTCCGGATGTCGTGCCGCTCGGTCGGGCGCGCCTCCGGCATGCCGTTCATGCCGTTCGCGACCAGCAAGGCCCAGAGCGTGGCGGCGCCCGCGGTCACGGCCGCGAAGGCGACGCTGATGAGGAGAGGCGCGGTCATGGCAGCACGATCGTCTGTCAAAACAGGCGCGCCGCTCCGGGAAGTGCGGCGCGCCCGAGTTGAGGGTCCGGCCTTGGGTAAGCCGAGATTGTTTAAGCACACGTGATGGCTGTGGACACTGATTTGAGTCGCGCAGAAGATAAGTATTGGCGCTTGTGACCGTCCGGCAACAACGGGCGGGGCCGCCGGTCCGCTCCGCCGCCCTGCCCCGCGGCCTCACCCTTGCCGGGCCCGGATTTTTTCGCGCCAGCCCCTGGGCTGCGGCGCGCCCCGGCGTTACAGCCGGGCACCATGCTCGAAGGCCTGCCGCCCCATCGCCCGTCCCACGTCCTGCGTCTGCTGACCGACGAACGCTCGGCCCGCACGATGACCGACCTCCTCGGCGAGATGTTCGATCCCACGGAGACCGCGGTGGCGGCCTTCGAGGACGAGGACGGGCGCACGTGGCGGCTTGAGGCCTACTTCGCGGACGCGCCCGACGAGGATTACGTCCGCGAGCTCATCCGCCCGGTCATCGGCGACGCGGCGGACGCGGCGGAGTTCCGCACGATCGACCAGCAGGACTGGGTGCGCGCGTCGCTGGAGGGCCTGAAGCCGGTCCGGGCCGGCCGGTTCCTCGTCCACGGCTCGCACGACCGCGACTCGGTCCGGGGCAACGATCTGGCCATCGAGATCGAGGCCGCCCTCGCCTTCGGGACCGGGCATCACGGGACGACGCTGGGCTGCCTCCGCGCCCTGGTCTCGGAACTCAAGCGCCGGCGCCCGGTCCACGTCCTCGATGTCGGCACGGGAACCGGGATCCTCGCCTTCGCGGCCGCCAAGGCCCTGCGGCAGCCCGTGGTGGCCGGCGACCTCGACGCGGAGGCCGTGCGCACGGCCCGCGAGAACGCCCGCGCCAACGGGCTCGGCCCCTATCTCAAGCTCTACGAGGGGCCCGGGGTCCGCCACCGCCTCGCCGACCGGCCGCGCCACTTCGATCTCGTCTTCGCCAACATCCTGGCCCGGCCACTCAGGCTCCTGGCGCCGACCCTGGCGCGGGTCGTCGCCACCGAGGGCGTGTTGGTCCTGTCCGGCCTGATCGAGCGCGATGTGCCCGGCGTGCTCTCCGCCTACCGCCTCCAGGGCTTCTCCCTCGTGCGGCGCGGCGTGATCGAGGGGTGGGTCGCTCTGGTCCTGACGCGCGGCGGTGCGGCGCAGCGTCCGCGGCGCTGACCCGCGCGGCATCGCCCCGAACTCCCCGTCCGCCGGCGTGTTGTCCGGCCATGAGCCAGACGTCGCTCCACGATCCGCCCGCTGACCCCATCGCCGAGGGCGCTCGCGCCCGGGCGCAGGGGCGGCCCAAGGATGCCTGCCCCTATCCGGCCGACTCGTCCGCGCGCCGGGCCTGGCTCGAGGGCTACGATGGGGCGCAGGCGGACCGGGCGCCGGACCTGCCGATCACGGACGGCTGATCAGCGCGCGGTGCGTAGCCGGCCCGGCCGGTCAGGCGCGCCCGCGGTCTCGGCCGGCGACCCCGGTGCGTCCGCCTGCGACACCGGCGCGCCGAGCGCCGCCATCAACGCGCGCAGGCCGTCGATCCACTCTTCGAGTTCGGCGAGCGAATCGAAGCCGTCGCGGCGGACGACCGTGTCGGGCTCGATCGTCACGACGGCGTCGAAGCGGCCGTCGGGTCTGTCGCTGATCCGGTAGTAAACGCGGCGTGGCATGTCTGAGTAATAAGCGAGAATCCGCGGCGTGATAAGATTGCTAACGATCTTTAAGCACCGCAACCGACCTCCGACCAACCTCTTTCTCATGACAACAGGGTGTTGCGACGCGGGAGCGGCGGGCGCTAGGCTCGCCGCATGACCGAGACCCGTCCGTCCCGACAGCGCCAGCGCTTCCAGAGCTTCGACGACCCGAGCCATCGGAAGGGCGCCGAGCGGATCGAGGCCCTCCGGGCGGCGCTGCGCGAGACCGGACTCGACGGCTTCGTCGTGCCGCGGGCCGACGAGCACCAGTCGGAATACGTTCCGGCCGACGCCGAGCGGCTGGCCTGGCTCACCGGCTTCACCGGCTCGGCCGGCACGGCCCTGATCTTGATGGAGTCCGCGGCGCTGGTCGTCGACGGGCGCTACACCCTGCAGGCGCCCGAGCAGGTCGATACCGGCCTCGTCACGGTGGTGCCGCTCGCCGAATCGACGCCGGAGGCCTGGGTCGGGGCCAACCTGCGGCGGGATCAGGTGCTCGGCTACGATCCCTGGCTGCACACCCCGGACGGTCTGGCGCGCCTGGAGCGGGCCGTGACCCGCGCCGGCGGGACCGTGCGGGCGGTGCCGAACCTCGTCGACGCGGTCTGGGCCGGTCGGCCGCGGCCGCCGGCCGGTCCGGTGGTGGTCCATCCCGACGCGCTGTGCGGCGAGGGGGCCGCCGACAAGCTCGCCCGGATCCGGGCGGCGCTCGCCGAGGGCGGCTGCGATGCCCTGGTGATCTCCGACCCGCACAACCTGGCCTGGGCCTTCAACCTGCGCGGGTCCGACGTCGCCCACACGCCCCTGGCGCTGGGTTACGCCATCCTGCCGCGCGAGGGACGGGCCCGGCTGTACCTCGTCTCTCCGAACATCGATCCGGCCCTGCGGGCGGAACTCGCGCCGATCGCCGAGATCCTGCCGCGGGCGGACCTGGACGACGGGCTGGCATCCCTGGCGGGCGTGCGCGTCCGCCTCGACGCCGCGACCGGCGCCGTCGCCCTGAAGGAGAAGATCGAGGCCGCCAGCGGCACGGCCGATGTCGGCAAGGACCCGATCACCGGCATGAAGGCGGTCAAGAACGCCGCCGAGATCGCGGGCGCCCGCGCGGCCCATGTCCGGGACGGGGCGAGCGTCGCGCGCTTCCTCGCCTGGCTCGACGGTGCGGCCGTGGCCGGCGGCCTCACCGAGATCGCCGCCGTCGAGGCCCTGGAGGATTTCCGGACCGCCGGCGGCGACCTGCGCGAGGTCTCGTTCCCCACGATCTCGGGTTCCGGACCGAACGGCGCGATCGTCCACTACCGGGTGAGCCGCGCCACGGACCGGGCGGTCCAGTCGGGCGAGCTGTTCCTGATCGATTCGGGAGCGCAGTACCCGGACGGCACCACCGACATCACCCGGACGGTCGCGGTCGGCGCGCCGAGCCCGGAGATGCGCGACCGGTTCACGCGGGTGCTGAAGGGGCACGTCGCCATCGCCCGGGCGGTGTTCCCGGTCGGCACGACCGGCGCCCAGATCGACGCCTTCGCGCGGGCACCGCTCTGGCAGGCGGGCCTCGACTTCGACCACGGCACCGGTCACGGCGTCGGCGCCTTCCTGTCGGTGCACGAGGGGCCGCAGCGGATCGCCAAGACCGGCACGGTGGCGCTCGAGCCCGGCATGATCCTGTCGAACGAGCCGGGCTATTACGCCCGCGGCGCCTACGGCATCCGGATCGAGAACCTCGTCCTGGTCGAGGCCCGCGCGATCGCGGGGGGGGAGCGCCCGATGCTCGGCTTCGAGACGCTGACGCTCGCTCCCTACGACCGCCGGCTGATCCGGCCGGACCTGCTCGAACCCGGGGAGCGGGCCTGGATCGACGCCTATCATGCGAGGGTCCGCGAGACCCTGGCGCCCGGGCTCGACACCGCGACGTGCGACTGGCTCGAGCGGGCGACGGCGCCGCTCGAGGGGTGAGCCGGCCGCAGGGGATCCCGAACGCGGTCCATGGTAAGACCCGACGCCATGGTAAGACCGGACGCCATGGAAACGCCCGCGCCGAGCCCGACACGCCGCGCGTGAAACCGCGACCGCCCCGCGCGCGAAGGGACAGCATGATCCGCCGCCTCGCCCTCCTGATCCTGGCCCTCGCCGCGAGCCTCTCGGCCGCCGCGGCACAGGGGTTCCGCACGCCCGCGGACCTCGTGCGCGCGAGCCTCGTGGCCGAGTCCGCCGCGGTCGCCGGCGCGCAGCCCTTCACGCTGGTGGTGCGGATGCAGGTCAAGCCCGGCTGGCACGTCTACTGGCGCAACCCGGGCGATTCCGGCCTGCCCCCGGAGGTGACCTGGACCTTGCCGGCCGGCTTCAGCGCCGGCGCGATCCGGTGGCCGGCGCCGGAGCGCATCCCGATCGCGACTCTCATGAACTACGGCTACGAGGGTGAGGTCACGCTCCTCGTCCCGGTGACGCCGCCGCCGAGCCTCGACCCGGCCGACCCGGTGCGGATCCAGGCCAAGCTGACTTACCTCGTCTGCGAGACCGAGTGCGTGCCCGGCTCGGCCGATCTCGCCCTGACCCTGCCGGTCGGCAAGGCCGAGCCGGACCCGGCCAACGCCGCGCTGTTCGCGCGCGCCCGCGCCGCGCTCCCCGTGCCGGCGCTCTGGCCCCTGAGCCTGTCGAGCCAGGGCGACACCCTGCGCCTCGATTTCGCCGCGGCCGGCCTCAAGCCCGAGGCGGTCCGGAACGCCGCGTACTTCCCCTACGCCGAGACGGCGATCGACAACGCCGCCGCGCAGGTGATGAGCGTCGACGGGACCGGCCTGCACCTGACCCTCGCCCGGAGCAGCCCGACCGACCCGGTGCCCGCCGCGCTGCCCGGCGTCCTGACGGTCGAGGAGGTCGACGCCGCCGGGACCCGCCGGCTCGCCTTCGCGTACGGCGACGAGCCGGTGCTCCCGGCCGCCGCGGCGCCGGCCCCGACCGCGCCGCCCGCGACCGCGCCGGCCGCCGCCGACTTCGACGCGCTGACGCTGGCGACCGCCGCGGCCTTCGCCTTCCTCGGCGGCCTGATCCTCAACCTGATGCCCTGCGTCTTCCCGGTCCTGTCGATCAAGGTGCTCGGCCTCGTGCGGCACGCGGGCGAGGGGCCGGCCCGGCTGCGGCTCCACGGCCTCGCCTACACGGCCGGCGTCCTGGCGAGCTTCCTGGCGCTCGCCGCCGCGCTGATCGGCCTGAAGAGCGGCGGGGCCGCGATCGGCTGGGGGTTCCAGCTCCAGTCGCCCGCCATCGTGGCGGGGCTCGCCTACCTGCTGTTCGCGATGGGCCTGAGCCTCTCGGGCGCGGTCCATGTCGGCGGCCGGCTCGCCGGCCTCGGCGACGGCCTCACCCGGCGCGGCGGCCTGAGCGGCTCGTTCTTCACCGGCGTGCTCGCGACCCTGGTGGCGACGCCCTGCACGGCGCCGTTCATGGGCTCGGCGGTGGGCTTCGCGCTGACCCAGAGCGCCGGCGTGGCGCTCGCCGTCTTCGCGAGCCTCGGCCTCGGCCTCGCCCTGCCCTTCCTGCTCCTGACCCTCTGGCCGCCGGCCCTGCGGGCGCTGCCGCGGCCGGGCGCCTGGATGGAGACCCTCAAGCAGGTGCTGGCCTTCCCGGTCTACGCCACCGTCGCGTGGCTGATCTGGGTGCTGGCGCAGCAGGTCGACCCGCGCGGGCTGCTGGCGGCGCTGATCGGCCTCGTCCTCGTCGGCTTCGCCGCCTGGGCCTGGGAGCACGGCCGCGCCGCCCCGCCGCGGGCCGGCCGGGTCGCGCAGGCCGCCGCCGCGCTGGCGCTGATCGCCGTCGGGGCCCTCGCCGTCACCCTGCCCCGGGACCGCGCCGCGCCGGCCGCGCAGGCCGCCGCCGACGGGATCGAGCCGTTCACGCAGGCGCGCCTCGACGCCCTGCTCGACGCGCACCGCCCCGTCTTCGTGGACATGACCGCCGCGTGGTGCATCACCTGCGCGGTCAACGAGGCGACCTCGCTCAACACCAAGGCCGTGCGGGCCGCGATGGCCGAGCGCGGCGTGACCTACATGAAGGGCGACTGGACCAACCAGAACCCCGAGATCACCCGCCTCCTGGAGAAGCACGGGCGCAGCGGCGTCCCGCTCTACCTGCTCTATACCGCGACGGGAGAGCCCCAGGTGCTGCCGCAGATCCTCACCGAGGGGACGGTCCTGGCGGCGCTGGAGGCGGTGCCGGCCGCCTCGGGCCGGAGCGCGGCGCTGGCGCGCTGAGTCCCTGGAGGCCGGGACGCGCGAATCTTCGCGGGCCCGTCCCACCGTCTTTGCGAGCGGAGCGAAGCGACCCAGCAGCGCCGCGCGCACCGGCGTCCCGCCGCCCTGGGTCGCTTCGCTCCGCTCGCGATGACGGTGCGCCGGAGCGGTGAGGCGCTCCGACAGCCCTTCGAGCCGCCTCAGGCCTCCAGCGAGAAGGTCTCGTCGAAGGCGTAGCCCGAGCCCCGGACCGTGCGGATCGGGTCGGTCTGGCGCGGGCCGTTCAGCGCCTTGCGCAGCCGCCCGACATGGACGTCGACGGTGCGCTCGTCGATGTAGACGTCGTGGCCCCACACCCCGTCGAGGAGCTGCTCGCGGGAGAAGACCCGGCCCGGCGCCAGCATCAGGAATTCCAGGAGCCGGAACTCCGTCGGACCCAGATGCAGCTCCTCGCCGCCGCGGCGGACGCGGTGGCCGGTGCGGTCGAGTTCCAGGTCGCCGGCCGCCAGCCGGTCCGAGACGTGGGCGGGCTTGGCCCGGCGCAGGAGCGCGCGGATCCGGGCCAGCAGCTCCGGGACCGAGAACGGCTTGACGATGTAGTCGTCGGCGCCCGTGCCGAGCCCGCGGACGCGGTCGCCCTCCTCGCCCCGGGCGGTGAGCATGATCACCGGCAGGCGCTCGGTCTCCCGGCGCGCCCGGATCCGGCGGCACAGCTCGATCCCCGAGAGGCCGGGCAGCATCCAGTCGAGCAGGACGAGGTCCGGGATCCGCTCCGCCAGGAGCAGCTCGGCGTCGTCGCCGCGCGCCGCCGAATCCACCAGGAAGCCCTCGGCCTCCAGGTTGTAGCGGAGCAGCGTGCTCAGGGCCTCCTCGTCCTCGACGATCAGGACTTGCATGCTCACGTTCGAAGACTCGTTCTGCGGGCGGTCCCCGGATGGTGCAGGAGGCGCCGCCCCGCCTCAACCCGCACGGAGAGTGACCCCGGCCGCGCCCACAGGAAGGCGGCGGGGTCGGCGCCTCACGGCGCCTGCACGCCGTCCACGGTCGCGTAGTTCGACGCGTCGTTCTTCGGCCGGTCACCCGCCAGCGTCTCGCCCGTGGCGAGGTAGTGGATCGTCTCGGCGATGTTGGTGGTGTGGTCGCCGATGCGCTCGACGTTCTTCGCGCAGAACAGGAGGTGCGTGCAGAACGAGATGTTGCGCGGATCCTCCATCATGTAGGTCAGGAGCTCGCGGAACAGGGAATTGTACAGGGCGTCGATCTCACCGTCGCGCTCCCAGACGTCGTGGGCCGCCTGGACGTCGCGGCTCCCGTAGGCGTCGAGCACGTCCTTCAGCTGACCCTCGGCGAGGTCGCTCATGTGGCGCACGCCGAGCACGATCTTCTGGGCCGGCGCCTGGTCGGAGATCGCCACCACGCGCTTGGCGACGTTCTTGGCGAGGTCGCCGATCCGCTCCAGATCGCCGGAGACGCGGATCGCCGAGATGGTCTCGCGCAGGTCGATCGCCAGGGGCTGGCGCCGGGCGATCAGCAGCACGGCGCGCTCCTCGATGTCCCGCTGCAGCGCGTCGAGGCGCTTGTCGGCGAGGATCACCGCCTGGGCGAGCGTGTCGTCCCGGCGCACGAGGGCGTCGGTCGCCTCCGCGGTCATCTTCTCGGCGACGCCGCCCATCTCCGAGATCGAGCGACGCAGGTTCTCCAGGTCGGTGTCGTAGGAGGTGACGATATGGCCGGGCATGGCGGATCCTTCGATGGGGTCCCGGGGACGGCCCTCCGGGAGGCTTGCGGGACCCGCCGGCGCGCCGGAGACGCGAGCGGCGGTCCCGGGACCGGAGCGGCCCGGCAGACTAGCCGAAGCGGCCGGTGATGTAGTCCTGCGTGCGGCGTTCCGTCGGGTTCATGAACATCCGGTTGGTCGGACCGAACTCGACGAGCTGCCCCAGATACATGAAGGCGGTGAACTGCGAGATGCGCGCCGCCTGCTGCATGTTGTGGGTGACGATCACGATGGTGAACTCGTCGCGCAGCTGCTCGATCAGCTCCTCGATGCGGCCGGTCGAGATCGGGTCGAGGGCCGAGGTCGGCTCGTCGAACAGGATCACCTCCGGCTTCTGCGCCACCGTCCGGGCGATGCACAGGCGCTGCTGCTGGCCGCCCGACAGGCCGGTCCCGGGCTGCCGGAGCTTGTCCTTCACCTCGTCCCAGAGGGCGGCCTTGCGCAGCGATTCTTCGATCCGGCCGTCGAGCTCGGATTTCGGCAGCTTCTCGTAGAGGCGCAGGCCGAAGGCCACGTTGTCGTAGATCGACATCGGGAACGGCGTCGGCTTCTGGAACACCATGCCGATGCGCGAGCGCAGCTCGTTCAGGTCGACGGAGGGGCTGAGGATGTTCTCGCCGTCGAGCAGGATCTCGCCCTCCGCGCGCTGCTCCGGGTAGAGGCTGTAGATCCGGTTGAAGCAGCGCAGCAGGGTGGACTTGCCGCAGCCGGAGGGGCCGATCAGCGCCGTCACCTGTCGGTCGTGGAAGTTGAGGTTGACGTCCTTCAGCCCGTGGAAGCTGCCGTAGTAGAAGTTCAGGTCCTTGACGGCGATCCGCACGGGGCCGCCCTCTTCGGCGCGGTTGCGGTTCAACTCGACCGTGGGGATCGCGGAGGCGGCGTTCATCGTCGTGTCCTCGAAAGGGGGCTCAGCGCGAGGCCTGCGGCTTGATCACGAGGCGCGCGATGATCGACAGCGCCAGGATGGTGGTGGTGATCAGGAGCGCGCCCGCCCAGGCCAGGCCCTGCCAGTTCGGGTAGGGCGAGAGGGCGAACTGGTAGATCATCACCGGCAGGTTCGCGACGCCGCCCATCAGGTTGGCCGAGAACCAGGAATTGTTGTTGAGCGCGGTGAACAGCAGCGGCGCGGTCTCGCCGGCGATGCGGGCGAGGGCCAGGATGATGCCGGTGACGATGCCGGCCGAGGCCGCCCGCCAGGTCACGCTCATGATCACCGTCGAGGGCGGCGCGCCGAGCGCCGCGCCGGCCTCCCGCAGGGTGCCGGGCACGAGGCGCAGCATGTCCTCGGTGGTGCGCACGATCACCGGCACGGCGATGATCGCCAGCGCCACGCCGCCGGCCCAGCCCGAGTAGGTGCCCATCGGCCGCACCATCAGCGTGTAGACGAACAGGCCGATCAGGATCGACGGCGCCGAGAGCAGGACGTCGTTGAGGAAGCGGATCAGGGCGGCCAGCTTCGAGCCGCGCCCGTACTCGGCCAGGAAGGTCCCGGCCATGACGCCGACCGGCGTCGCGATCAGGATGCCGATCCCGGTCAGAACGAGGCTGCCCAGGATGGCGTTGGCGATGCCGCCGCCCTCCGAGCCCGGGCCCGGGGTCGGGTTGGTGAACAGGGTCGGCGTGAAGCCGCGCACGCCCTGGACGATCAGCATCACCAGGATCGAGCCGAGGACCAGGGCACCCACCACGGTGGCGCCGGTGCAGGCGATGCGCAGTGTCCGGTCGGCGACGCGGCGCCCCTGGCGGACCCGGCCGGGGCGGCGCTGGGCGGTGGCGGCGATCGTGCTGGAGGAAACCATCGCGCGTGCTCCTCAGGCGGCCTGGACGCGGCGCGTCAGCAGCCGGGCGATGATGAGCACCACGAAGGTGATCACGAACAGGATGCAGCCCAGCGCCATCAGCGCGTTCAGCTGGAGGCCGTCCGCCTCGTTGAACTCGTTGGCGATGCGCGACGCGATGGTCGAGCTCGGGTCGAAGATCGAGGCCGAGAGCCGGTTGGCGTTGCCGACCACGAAGGTCACCGCCATCGTCTCGCCGAGCGCCCGGCCGAGGCCGAGCATGATCGCGCCGATGATCGAGACGGCCGCCTGCGGCACCAGCACGTGGCGCACGACCTCCCAGGTGGTGCAGCCGATGCCGTAGGCGCTCTCGCGCAGCACGGTCGGGATCTGGTCGAGCATGTCCCGGGCGATCGAGGCGATGAACGGCACGATCATGATCGCCAGGATGATCCCGGCGGTGAAGACGCCGACGCCCGACGGCACCCGGGCGTAGAACAGCGTGCCGACGATCGGCATGCCCTCCACGAGGTTCGAGACCGGGATCTGGACGTAGCGCGCCAGGAGCGGCGCGAACACGAACAGGCCCCACATGCCGTAGATGATGCTCGGCACGGCCGCGAGCAGCTCGATCGTCATGGCGACCGGCTTGCGGGCCCAGCCCGGGCAGAGCTGGGTGAGGTAGACCGCGATGCCCAGCGAGACGGGCACGCCGATCAGCAGGGCCAGGAAGGCGGAGGCGACGGTCCCGATCACCGCGACCAGGGCACCGTACTGCTCGGTCCCGACGTTCCAGGCGCTGGAGGTCAGGAAGCCGAAGCCGAACTCGCGGAAGGCGGGCCAGCCGCCGTACAGGATCGAGCCGAGGATGCCGGCGAGCACGAGCAGCACCAGCAGGGCCGCGCCGTACGAGCAGGTCCGGAACAGCGTGTCGAGGCTCCGGCTCGGCGCCTTCCGCGCGGTCGCGGAACGGGTTCGGCCGAGGGCGATCGATTCGGTCAAAGCGGGCATCCGCGGTTCTCTGCGAAGGGGGGCGTGGTAGCGCGGTGCGTTCCCGGAAGCGAGGGAGGAGGTTCTCACCCCCTCCCCGCCACGCTCACATGTTGAGGACAGGCTTGCCGTCCTTGCCCTTCACGTCCTTCCACTCCTGGTGGATCAGTTCGACGACGTTGTCCGGCAGCGGGACGTAGTCGAGGTCGGTGGCGAGCGTGTCGCCGTTCTTGTAGGCCCAGTCGAAGAACTTGAGCACGGCGGCGGACTTGGCCGGGTCGGCGGCGTCCTTGTGGACCAGGATGAAGGTCGCCGCCGTGATCGGCCACGCCGCCTCGCCCGGCTGGTTGGTCAGCGAGATGCCGAAGCCCGGGGTCGCCTTCCAGTCGGCGCTCGCCGCCGCGGCCTGGAACGCCTTGTCGTCGGGCTGCGGGTACTGGCCGGCCTTGTTCTGCAGCAGGGCGTAGGAGAGCTTGTTCTGCTTGGCGTAGGCCGACTCGACGTAGCCGATGGCGTTCGGAACCTGCTTGACGGTGGCGGTCACGCCCTCGTTGCCCTTGCCGCCCTGACCGACCGGCCAGGAGATCGTCGTGGCCGCGCCGTACTCCTTCTTCCAGGGCTCGGAGACCTGGGACAGGTAGGTGGTGAAGATGTTGGTCGTGCCCGACGCGTCGGAGCGGTAGACCGGGGTGATGTTGGCGTCGGGCAGCTTCAACCCGTCATTGAGCTTGGCGATGCGCGGATCGCTCCACTTCGCGATCTTGCCGGCGTAGATGTCGGCCAGCACGTCGCCGGTGAGCTTCAGCTTGCCGGGCTCGATCCCGGGGATGTTCACCACCGGCACGACGCCGCCCATCACGGTCGGGAACTGGACGAGGCCGTCCTTGGCCAGCTGCTCGGGCTTCAGGGGCGCGTCGGTGGCGCCGAAATCGACCGTCTTGGCCTGGATCTGCTTGATGCCGCCGCCGGAGCCGATCGACTGGTAGTTGAGGCCCGAGCCGGTCTCCTTGCGATAGGCCTCGGCCCACTTCGAGTAGACCGGGAACGGGAAGGTGGCGCCGGCGCCGGTGATATCGGCGGCGAGCGCCGCGGACGCCAGCTGAACCGTCGCGAGGCCGACGGCGAGCGCGTAAGCGAAGGGTCTCAAAGGAATCTCCGTTGCCGTCGGGCTAGAGCCTGCGCTGCCCCGCCGGCGGGCCCGTGCCCGCGGCAGAGCCCTGCGGCCGATCTTCCGAAGAGACCCAGCGCCGGCCGCCCGATGGCCGGGCGGTTACGACAAGTAGATGACACCGGGATGACACGGGGGATGACGGGGGGGACGACACGGGGGACGACACCGCGCGTCGGCCGGGCGCGGCACGGTTCCGGCCTCTCGCGCGTTCCTCTCTGCCAGGAGCGGCAGCCGGCAGCAGAAGGACGCGCGGATCGTGGGCGGCGACGAGGTGGATGCGGCGACGGAATCCGATCCGGCCTGGCTGGCCCTGCACGCCGAGCGGGAGGCCGTGGAGCGGGCGCTCGCGCTGGCGCAGGCCCGGCAGAAATTCAGCCCCGACCCGGACGCGGCCTCCGCGGCGCGCGTCGAGGAGGCGGAGCTGCTGGTGAGCCTCGACCGCGTGCTGACGCTGATTCGTGCGGCCGAGTACCGTCGCCGGCCGGGGGCGCGCCGCTGGTGAGGCCGCCGCCCCGGGTCAGACAGCCCGGCGCAGCTCCCGCTCCTTCTGGCGCAGGCGCAGGAGCAGCTCGACATGCGTGTCGGTGATCGGCTGCGTGTCGACGCTGCCCTCGTAGACCGTGCGGAGCGTGAGGCCGAGCTGGCGGATGTCGACCGCCCGCTTCAGGGGCTGTCCCGCGGGCAGAGACCCATCGGAGTCGACGACTGACGGCTTCATGGCTCCTCCCGCCCTTCGACCGCCCAACCCTGCCGCGGTACCGGGATGGCAGCATTCTCGCGATGAATAGTTAACGAATTGTTACCTTCAACCAACGGTTAAGGTTGACGCCGGTTCACGCGTCGGCGCCCTGGAGGAGTCGCGCGGCCGCCGCCCGGGCCTCGTCGGTGACGGTGGCGCCAGCCAGCATCCGGGCGATCTCCTCGCGGCGCTCGGCGACCGGCAGGCTCGCCACCCGCGTGGCGACGCGGCCGGCCCCTTTCACGGGGGCCTTGGCGATCAGGAAATGCGTCTCCGCCCGCGCGGCGACCTGCGGCGCGTGGGTGACCGCGACCACCTGGACGGTCGCCGCCAGCCGGGCGAGCCGCATCCCGATGGCGTCCGCCACCGCACCGCCCACGCCGGTATCGATCTCGTCGAAGATGAGCGTCGGGGCCGAGCCCTTGTCGGCCAGCACGACCTTCAGCGCCAGCATGAAGCGCGACAGCTCGCCGCCCGAGGCGACCTTCATCATCGGGCCGGGCTTGGTCCCGGGATTGGTCTGGGCCCAGAACTCGACCCGGTCGGTGCCGGCCGGGTCGCGGGAATCCGGGTCCGTGGCGATCTCGGTGATGAAGCGGGCGCGCTCCAGCTTGAGCGGCGGCAGCTCGGCCTTCACGGCCGCGTCGAGCTGCTTGGCCGCCCGGCGCCGCCCGGCGCTGAGCTTCTCGGCCGCCTCGGCGTAGGCGGCCTCCGCCGTCGCGAGCGCCTGCTCCAGCCCGGCCAGAGCCGCCTCGCCGGCATCGATCGCCGCAACGTCGCCGGCGTAGCGCTCCGCCAGGGCGGCGAGGTCGTCGGCCGCGACGTCGTACTTGCGGGACGCGGCGCGCAGGGCGAAGAGCCGCTCCTCGACGCGCTCCAGGTCGCGGGGATCGAACTCCGTCTCGGCCACAGCCGCCTCGAGGACCGCACGGGCTTCGTCGAGGGCGACCATCGCGGCGTCGAGGACGTTCACGCACGGGTCCACCAGGGCCGGCAGCTGCGCCGCGCGCCGCTCCAGCTTGCGCAGGGCGGCCGAGAGGTGCGGCACGCCGGAATGGGGGCCGCCGACGGCCTCGAGCGCCTCGTTGAGCTCGCGCGCGACCTTCTCGGATTGCTGCATGATCGTGCGGCGCTCGGCGAGCTGGGCCTCCTCACCGGCGAGCGGCGCCAGTGCGGCGAGCTCCTCCACGGCGTGGCGCAGGAAGTCGGATTCCTTGCGGGCCGCCTCCACGCGGGCGCGGTGCTCGGCGAGTTCGGTGCGGGCATGCCGCACGGTCCGCGACGCGGCGGCGACCTTCGCGAGCTGGGTCTGGAGGCCGCCGAAGGCATCGAGGATCGCCCGGTGCGAGGCGGGGTCGGCCAGCGCCCGGTCATCGTGCTGACCGTGGATCTCCACGAGAGCCGCGCCGATCGCCCGCAGGACCTGCACGCCCACCGGCTGGTCGTTGACGAAGGCGCGGGTCCGGCCGTCCGCCATCTGGGTCCGGCGCAGGATCAGGTCGCCCTCGGTGTCGATCTCGGCCTCGGCCGCGATCCGGCGCGCCGGATGGTCGAGGGGCAGATCGAACACCGCCGTGACCGCGCCCTGCGCCTCGCCGTGGCGGACGAGGCGGCCGTCGCCGCGGCCGCCGAGCGCCAGGGCGAAGGCGTCGAGCAGGATCGATTTGCCCGCGCCCGTTTCCCCAGTCAGGACGCTGAGTCCTGATCGGAAATTCAGTTCGAGCCTGTCGATCAGGACGATGTCGCGGATCGCGAGCTGCGCCAGCATGCGGCGACGGGGATTCCTCAGGATGGGACCGCAGACATAAGGCCGCCGCGGCGCGGATTCACCCCAAAAATGCGTCGCACCGCGCGGTTGGTGCAACGCGCCGGGCGCCGCAATGGGAAAGGCCCGGAGCGGCGGCTCCGGGCCTCGAGGTTTCGTGGGCGGTCCCCGCGCGGGCGCGGCGGCTTACTGGGCCGAGGCGGTCTTGCCCGTGACGGTCCGGTAGATCTTCGAGAGGAACGAGCTCTTCTCCTCGCGGGGCTCGAGACCGCCCTGCGCCAGCAGCGCGTGGGCGTCCTTGTACCAGGAGCTCTCCGGGAAGTTGTGGCCGAGCACCGCGGCGGCGTTCTGCGCCTCCTGGGTGATGCCGAGCGCCCAGTAGGCCTCGGTCAGGCGCTCGAGCGCCTCCTCGGCGTGCCGGGTGGTCTGATACTTGGCGACCACGTCGCGGAAGCGGTTGATCGCCGCCGGGAAATTGCGCTTCTCGAGGTAGAAGCGGCCGATCTCCATCTCCTTGCCGGCGAGCTGATCTCGGGTGATCTGGATCTTCGCCTTCGCGTCCGCGGCGTATTCGGAGGTCGGGTACTTCTGCACCAGCTCCTGCAGCGCGACGAGGGCCTTCTCGGAGCGCTCCTGATCGCGGGTGACGTCCGGGATCTGCTTATAGTTCGACATCGCCATCAGGTACTGCGCGTAGGCCGCATCCTTGCTGGCCGGATGGCGCTGCAGGTAGCGCTTCGAGGCGCTGATCGCGTCGTCGTACTTCTGGCCCTCGTAATTGGCGTAGGCCGTCATCAGCAGCGCCTTCCGGGACCAATCGGAGTACTGGTACTGCTTGTCCAGGCTGTCGAACTTCTTGACCGCGCCCTCGTAGTCGCTGTCCTCGAGCTTGGCGAGGCCGTCGCTGTACAGCTTGTCGGCCGGAACGTCCGGCACGACCTCGGGCTTGTACTTCTCGGCGAAGATGCTCGTCGGGTCGAAGTCGCAGCCGCCGAGGCCCAGGCCGAGGACGGCCACGAGGGGCGCCGCGAAGGCCGCTGCCCGGCGATGACGAATGGTGACAGGCATCTGGCGCTCTTTCCCGGAACCGGCGCCGTTGCGCGCCGTCATGCCATCGCGTGGGTGGATCCGGCCCGCCCCGGGCCGTGCCCGCCGTTCACGGACCGTTAAACCGTGCCGTTCGATTCGGGCACGAAAGCGGCAAGGCTGCGGCAGTCAGGATCGGTTGCGGGCTGTGGCCCGTCGGTCACAGGGGCTACAGGTCGCCCGCGAAGGCGGCGAGGCCCAGGCCGGCGCCGAGTTCGGACAGCACGGTCTCGCGGCGCGAGCCCTGCGCCTCGACGATGGCGTAGTTCGCCCGGTCGGCGAACAGGGCCGACAGCACCCCGACATTCATCCGGTGGCCGCCGCAATAGGAGCGGTAGGCTCCCTGGATCGGCAGGCCCGCCAGGGCGAGGTCGCCGATGGCGTCGAGGATCTTGTGGCGGACGAACTCGTCCTGGAAGCGCAGGCCCTCGGGATTGACCACCGCGGTCTCGCCGACCGCCACGGTGTTCTCCAGGGAGGCGCCGAGGGCGAAGCCCGCCTTCCAGTAGCGCTCCACGTCCCGCATCATCCCGAAGGTGCGGGCGCCGGCGATCTCGCGGCGGTAGGTCGCGGGCGACAGGTCCATCGCCTTGCGGGAACGGCCGATCACCGGGCTCTCGAAGTCGATCTCGACGTCGAGGCGGAAGCCGCGGTCGATCGGGCGCAGTTCCGCGAAGGATGTCCCGGTCTCGATGCGGACGTGGCGGAGGATCTTGAGCCAGCGCCGCGGCGTGTCGCAGGTGGCGATGCCGGTCTGGTCGATCGCCTGGACGAAGGGGAGCGCGGACCCGTCGAGGATCGGCATCTCGGGGCCGTCGATCTCGACCAGAGCGTTGTCGACGCCCAGCCCGTACAGGGCGGACATCAGGTGCTCGACGGTGGCGACCGCGCCGGTCTCGACGTCACCCAGGACGGTGCAGAGTTCGGTGGCGGAGACGAGGGCGTGATGCGCCTTGATCAGGCGGTCGTTGCCGTGGGTGGTGCCGGTGCGGAGGAAGGCGATGCCGTGATTGGCCGGAGCGGGTCGGATGGTGATCTCGGCGGGGTTGCCGGAGTGAACTCCGATCCCCGAGAGAGTCGCCGGCCCTTTGAGGGTCGTCTGTTTATGCGTTCGCATTCCTTAGCCCCCGGGCGCGATCATTTCCGCCACCCCGACTGGGGGTGAGGAGAAACTGACTGATCCGTCCGCTGCTTGATGCCCTAGCCCACGCGATCAGGTTGTGTCCTGCTGCGTGTCGTCTCGATCACATGGTTTCTATAGCTGCGCCGCACAGGGCAGCCAAATCACGGATTCTTACGGTCTGTTACAGACACGCTTAGCGGTTCGTAACCACAAAGCGCTGCTCCACCAAAGGCTTAAAGGTTGGTTAATGCGTGACTAACCCGCGGCCGTTCTGTGGCGCGGATGCACCATGCGCCGCGGCTCGAGAGCCGCGGCGCACAGCCTCGTCGAGCCCTATTTCTCACCGCAACAACCATGAGTTGCTTTGCTGCAGCGCGAAGGGGCCGGCGGTTTCCCGCCAGCCCCGGGCCGTGCCGGAGACCCGGCCCGGTCAGTTCGCCTGACGGCGGAGGAAGGCCGGGATCTCGAGCTGATCGTCGTCCATCATCCGCGGCTGGGGCGCGGCCCGTCCCTGACCGTCGAGGTTGCCCTGGGCCGGGCGGTACTGCGGGACCGCGGGGGCGGCCGGAGCGCGCGGGGCCGGCGGCACGTGGGGCTGCGCCATGTGGGGCTGGGCCATGTGAGGCTGGGCCATGTGGGGCTGGGCCATGTGCGACTGGGCCATATGCGGCTGCGGGGCGGCGGGCGAGGCCGGCCGGGCCGCCGGGGCGCCGTCCATGTCCTCGCGGCGGCCGCCGAAGCCCACCGTCGCGAGCCGGCGCAGCAGCGAGGTCCGCTTGGATTCCGGGGCGGCCTCCTCGGCAGCGCGGTTCGCCATGATCTGCGTCTGGGCGATCGGCGGCAGCTCGTGGATCTGCGGCATCCGCGGGGCGCGGGCGAGCGGCGTGCCCGTCGGGGCGGCCGGACGCGGCGGCACGAACGGGCCGGCCTCGACGGCGGGCGCCGCCTCGACGCGCTGCGGCGCGGGGGCCGGGACGAACGGCGCCGCGGCGCGCGCCTGGACCGGGGCGAGCACGACGTCGTCGCGGGTCATCGGCGCGGCGGCCTCGATGCGGCTGTCGATCCGCGACTCGGGGCGCATCTCGGGGGCCGCGAGCGGCGCGGGGGCCGGGGCGGGCATCGGCGCCGGGGCGACCGATTCGGTGCGGATGCTCGGCACCGGCGAGGCGGCGCGCGAGCGGGCCTCGGCGCGCAGGCGCTCGGCGACCTCGGCGATGCGCTGCTCGGTCTCGGCGATGGCCGGGTTGTTGGGCGAGTTCGCCGAGATCAGCGCCGGCTCGATGCCGGTGGCGACCACCGACACGCGGATGATGCCGTCGAGGCTCTCGTCGAAGGTGGCGCCCAGGATGATGTTGGCGTCCTGGTCGACCTCCTCGCGGATGCGGGTGGCGGCCTCGTCGAGCTCGTAGAGGGTCAGGTCGGAGCCGCCGGTGATCGAGATCAGCAGGCCGCGGGCGCCCTTCATCGAGACGTCGTCGAGCAGAGGGTTGGCGATGGCGGCCTCGGCGGCGCGGTTGGCGCGCTTCTCGCCGGACGCCTCGCCGGTGCCCATCATAGCCTTGCCCATGCCGCGCATGATCGCCCGGACGTCGGCGAAGTCGAGGTTGATGAGGCCTTCCTTCACCATCAGGTCGGTGATGCAGGCGACGCCCGAGTAGAGCACCTGGTCGGCCATCGCGAAGGCGTCCGCGAAGGTGGTCTTCTCGTTGGCGACCCGGAACAGGTTCTGGTTCGGGATCACGATCAGGGTGTCGACCGCGGCCTGCAGCTCCTGGATGCCGGACTCGGCGGTCCGCATGCGGCGCATGCCCTCGAACTGGAACGGCTTGGTCACGACGCCGACCGTCAGGATGCCCATGTCGCGGGCCGCCCGGGCGATGACCGGCGCGGCGCCGGTGCCGGTGCCGCCGCCCATGCCGGCGGTGATGAAGCACATGTGGGCGCCGGAGAGCTGGTCGCGGATCTCGTCGATCACCTCGTCGGCGGCGGCCGAGCCGACCTCCGGGTGCGATCCGGCGCCGAGGCCCTGGGTGACGCCCAGGCCCATCTGGATCACCCGCTCGGCCTTCGAGGAGGTGAGCGCCTGCGCGTCGGTGTTGGCCACGACGAACTCGCAGCCCAGCAGGCCCGACTCGATCATGTTGTTGACGGCGTTCCCGCCGGCGCCGCCGACGCCGAAGACGGTGATGCGGGGCTTCAGTTCCCGGATGTCCGGCGCCTGGAGGGTGATGGCCATGGTGTCGAGCCTCTCGCTAACTGTGCTGTCCGTGCGACGCCTGGGCGCCGGATCCCTTCGAACCCCCCGCGCGAGCGGGCGGGCGTGAAACCTAGAAGCTGTCCCGGAGCCAGCGGCCGACCCGGTTCAGGTAGTTGTCGGTCCCGGTCGCCGCGAAGGCGCCGTGCCCCCGCGGCTCGAAATGCTCGGCATGGGCGACCTGCGGGTAGACGAGCAGGCCGACCGCCGCCGAGAAGGCCGGACCCTTGGCGGCTTCCGGCAGGCCCCGGATGCCGAGGGGCCGTCCGATCCGCACCTGACCCTGGAGGACGCGGCGGGCGACCTCGGGCAGACCGACGAGCTGGCTGGCGCCGCCGGTGAGGACGACGCGCCGCCCGGCCTGGGCGGCGAAGCCCGCGTCGCGCAGGCGGTCCCGCACCAGCTCGACCACCTCCTCGACGCGCGGCTTGATGATCCGCACGAGCTGCGAGCGCGGGATGTGGGCCGGCGCCTCGCCCTCGTCCTCGCCGACGCCGTGCACGGCGATCATGTCGCGGTCGTCGGAGGGAGTGGAGAGGGCCGAGCCGTAGAGGGTCTTCAGCCGCTCGGCCGCCGCCATGCGGGTGGAGAGGCCGCGGGCGATGTCCATGGTGACGTGGTGGCCGCCGACCGCCAGGGCGTCCACGTGGACGAGGTGGCCGCCGGAGAACACGCCGACGCTGGTGGTGCCGCCGCCCATGTCGACGACGCAGACGCCCATCTCGGCCTCGTCGTCGACCAGCGCCGAGAGGCCGGCCGCGTAGGGCGTGGCGATCACCGCCTCGACGCCGAGGTGGCAGTGCTCCACCGCCAGCATGACGTTGCGGGCGGCCGCGAGCTCGCTGGTCACCACGTGCAGGTCGACGCTGAGCGCCTCTCCGATCATGCCCGACGGGTCGATGACGGCGCCCTGCCCGTCGAGGGCGTAGCCGGTGGGCAGCGCGTGCAGCACGGCCCGGCCGGGGCTGACGCCGTGAGCGCTGGCGGTCTCGAGCACCCGCTCGACGTCGCTGCCCGTGACGGTGCCCGAGCGGACGTTCACCCGCGCCTGGAAATGCTGCGAGGCGAGCCGGCCGCCCGACATGTTGACGATGACCGACTGGACCTCGACCTTGGCCATCCGCTCGGCGGCGTGGACCGCCTGCCGGATCGCGCTCTCGGCCGCGGCGAGATCGACGATGGCGCCGCCCTTCAGGCCCAGGGAGCGCTGGTGGCCGATGCCGATGATGCGCGCGAGGTGCGTGCGGCCGCGGAGCGTCGTGAGCGCTTCGGCGGGCTGCAGCTCGGCGATGAGGCAGACCACCTTGCTCGTGCCGATGTCGAGCACCGAGAGGGTGGTCGAGCGCCGGGCGGAGAGCGGCTTCAAGCGCGGCGTGAGGCCGTGTTGGCTGTGCATTGACGCTACCGGGCGCGGGATGCGGGACGGGCGGAGATCGACAGGAAGGGCATCAGCTGGCCGCGCCCTTCTTCTTCGCCTTCTGGGCTTCCGCGCGGGCGGCGGCGGCCTCCTCGGTCAGGCGCACCACCAGGCGGTCCGGCATGCGCAGGTCCACCGCGATGACGTCCTTCTCGAGCAGGTGGGCCTCGCGCTCGAACCGGACGAGGCGGGCGAGCGCCGCGGCCGGATCGACCTCCGGCAGGCGCACGTCGATGCCGTCGAACTTGAGGGTCCAGCGCCGGCCGGACACGTAGGTGCCGGCCTTGATCCGCTCGGCGAGCGGCCCCGCGGCGGCGATGAGGGCGAGGTACTCCGGAAGCTTGGTGTTGGCGTCCTCGCCGACCACCAGGGGCAGGCTGGCGTAGCGGTCGTCGCGCATGGCGTCGATGACGGTGCCGTCGGCGGCGATCACGCTGATCTCGCCGTTCTTCTGCCAGAGGGCCGCGGGCTCGCGCTCCACCTGGGTGATGGCGATCTCGTTGGGGTAGATCTTCCGGACCGAGGCCTGCGCGATCAGCGGCACGCGGAGCAGCCGCTCGCGCACGTCGTTGACGTCGAGGAAGGGAACCGAGGAGCGCCAGTCGATCCCGGCGGCCGCCAGGACCTCGCGCTCGTACATGCGGGAGATGCCCGAGATGGTGACGCGCTCGACGCCGAAGCCGGCGACGCGCGCGGCGATGTCGAGGGGGCGGCCCTGCTCGGCCACGAACGCGTCGTAGCGGCCGCTCGCCACGAAACCGGCGAGCGCCACGGCGGCGGCGGAGACGGAGACCGCCACGATCCCGGCGCCGCGGGGCAGGCGCTCGCTCAGGCGCTGACTCGGGCGAGCCCGACGAACCGAGAGCGACCGGGACATGCCGCGGCCGGTGAGCCGGCCCAGGATCGCGCAGGCGAGGCGCGCGGGACCGCTCCGGCCGGCGGCGTCGCCGCTCAGCGATTCAGGGAAGCGTCCTCCACCATCCATCGGACGAGCTCACCGAAACTCAGGCCCGCATGGGCCGCCATCTCCGGCACAAGGCTCGTCTGGGTCATGCCGGGTTGCGTGTTGACCTCCAGCACCACGAGCAGACCGGTTCCACCCGGTGTGTCGTCGTAGCGAAGGTCGGCACGGCTGACGCCCCGACAGCCCAGTGCTTGATGCGCCGTTAACGACAGTTCTTGGACACGCTGGTAAACATTTGGTTTAAGTTCGGCCGGGAGCACGTGCACCGAGCCCCCCGGGGCGTACTTGGCGTCGTAATCGTACCAATCGCCTGTGGCGGCCTTCACCTCGATCACCCCGAGGGCCTTGTCGCCCATCACGCCGCAGGTGAGTTCGCGGCCAGCAATGTAAGGTTCTGCAAGGACTTGCTCGCCGAACGTCCACTCCTCGGAGGCGAGGATCTGGGGCGGGTGCGAGCGGCCGTCGCGCACGATGATCACACCCACCGATGAGCCTTCCGCGATCGGTTTCACGACGTAGGGTGGCGGCAGGGGGTGTGTCCTGGCGGCCTCACGACGGTTAACGATCCGGCCCTCGGGCACGTCGACGCCGGCGGCGCGCATGACGGTCTTGGCCCGCTCCTTGTTCATGGCGAGCGCCGACGCGAGGACGCCGGAATGGGTGTAGGGGATCTTGAGGATCTCCAGCAGGCCCTGGATGGTGCCGTCCTCGCCGTCCGGCCCGTGGAGCGCGTTGAAGGCCACGTCCGGCCGGAGCGCCGTCAGCACCGCGGCGATGTCGGGGCCGACATCGACCCGGGTGACCCGGTAGCCCTCCCCTTCGAGCGCGTCGGCGCAGGCCTTGCCGGAACTGAGGGAGACCTCGCGCTCGGCGGAGGTGCCGCCCAGCAGGACGGCGACGTGCTTGGACATCAGGGCACCTCGAATAGGTCGGCTTCAATCAGGATCTGAGCGCACCGGTCCGTCCGGAACACCGCTCTCACGTCGTGCCGGCGGGGCGGCCGATGCGCCGGATCTCCCAGCGCAATGCGACCCCGCTGGTCTCCCGGACGCGGCGGCGGACCTCCTCGCCGAGCCCCTCGATATCGGCCGCGCTCGCAGTACCGGTATTGATCAGGAAGTTGCAGTGCATCTCGCTGACCTGGGCGCCGCCCCGCCTCAATCCGCGGCAGCCGGCGGCGTCGACGAGCTGCCACGCCTTGCCGCCGTCCGGGTTGGCGAAGGTCGAGCCGCCGGTCCGCTCGCGGATCGGCTGCGCGGCCTCGCGGGCGGCGGTGACCCGCTCCATCTCGGCCTCGATGGCGACCCGGTCGCCGGGCCGCCCGCGGAAGACGGCGCGCGTGAAGATCACGTCCTCCGGGGCGTCCGAGTGCCGGTAGGAGAAGCCCATGTCGGCGTGGCTGAAGGTGCGCAGCGCGCCCCCGCGGTCGATGCCGCGGGCCTCGACCAGCACGTCGGTGGTCTCGCCACCATGCGCGCCCGCGTTCATGCGCAGCGCTCCGCCGATCGAACCCGGGATGCCGCGGTAGAAGGCGAGCCCGTCGAGCCCAGCCTCGGCCGCCGCCTTGGCGAGGCGCATGTCCGGGACCGCGGTACCGACGGTCAGGGTGTCGCCGTCGACCGCGATGCTGCCGAAGGCCTTGCCGCCGAGGCGCACGACCACGCCCGGCACGCCGCCGTCCCGCACGATCAGGTTCGAGCCGAGCCCGATCACCGTGACCGGCACGTCCGGATCCAGAGCGGCGAGGAGGCGGGCAAGATCCTCCTCGTCGGCCGGGGTGAACAGCACCTCGGCCGGTCCGCCGACCCGGAACCAGGTGAGGTCGGCGAGCGGCTGGTCGGCGAGCAGGCGCCCGCGGAGGTCGGGCGCGGCGGCCCGGATGCGATCGTGCAGAGAGGCGGTCATCTGTGTGTCTCCCCTCGCCCCGCCCGCGGGGAGAGGGATGCGGCGATCCTGGTGTCGTCGCATCGGGGTGGCAGCGGACGCTGCGAGGCCGGGGTCCGGAGAGTCACCGCCGGGTTCATCCTCGGAGCGCAGCCCGAAGTGGACGGTCGAGGGGGCCGCCGACCCGAGAGGCCTCCCGGGGCGGGCTGACGCACCGCGCCTACCGTCCCCGCGCGGCGAGTTCGTCCGGCAGGGCGTAGGCCCACTGGGTGATCGTGCCGGCGCCGAGGCACACCACGTAGTCGCCGGGCTTGGCGAGGTCCGCGATGATACCCGCGAGTTCCTCCGGCCGCTCCAGGGCCCGGGCGTCGCGGTGACCGCGGGAGCGCAGGCCGGCCACGAGGCTGTCGCGGTCGAAGCCCTCGATCGGCTGCTCGCCGGCCGCGTAGACCGGCGCCACGATGACCGTGTCGGCATCGTTGAAGCAGGTGCAGAAATCGTCGAACAGCGATTGCAGCCGGGTGTAGCGGTGCGGCTGCACCACGGCGATCACCCCGTGCTCGGTCGAGGCGCGGGCGGCCTTGAGCACCGCCTTGATCTCCACCGGATGGTGTCCGTAATCGTCGAAGATCGTCGCGCCGTTCCACTCGCCGGTGCGGGTGAAGCGCCGCTTCACGCCGCCGAACCCGGCGAGTGCCTGACGGATCGCGTCCGGCTTCACGCCGAGCTCGTGCGCGACGGCGAGCGCCGCGGTGGCGTTGAGGGCGTTGTGCTTGCCGGGCATCGGCAGGACGAGATCCTCCATCTCCATCCGGTAGCCCGGACGGCGGTCGCGGATCATCACCCGGAAGCGGCTCTGGCCGCCGCGCAGGTCCACGTCGATCAGGCGCACGTCGGCCTGCGGGTTCTCGCCGTAGGTGATGATCCGCCGGTCCTCGATGTGGCCGACGAGGTCCTGCACCACCGGGTGGTCGATGCACATCACCGCGAAGCCGTAGAACGGGATGTTGTCGATGAAGCGCCGGAACGCGTCCTTGATCGCGTCGAACGAGCCGAAATGGTCGAGATGCTCGGGATCGATGTTGGTGACGATCGCGACGTCGGCCGGCAGCTTCAGGAAGGTGCCGTCGGACTCGTCGGCCTCCACCACCATCCACTCGCCCGCCCCCATGCGGGCGTTGGTGCCGTAGGCGTTGATGATGCCGCCGTTGATCACGGTCGGGTCGAGGTTGCCGGCGTCGAGCAGCGTGGCGACGAGCGACGTGGTCGTGGTCTTGCCGTGCGTGCCGGCGATCGCCACGCAGGACTTGAAGCGCATCAGCTCCGCCAGCATCTCGGCCCGTCGCACCACGGGCAGGCGTCGCTCGCGGGCGGCCTGCAACTCGGGGTTGTCGCGCCGGATCGCGGTCGAGACGACGACGAGGGCGGCCTCCTCGACGTTCTTGGCATCGTGGCCCACGAAGGTGCGCATGCCCTTCTCGGCGAGACGGCGGACATTGGCGTTGTCGGAGGCGTCCGAGCCCTGCACCGTGTAGCCGAGGTTGTGCATCACTTCGGCGATGCCGGACATGCCGATGCCGCCGATGCCGATGAAGTGGATGGGGCCGAGCTTGTCGGGCAGCTTCATGGGTCGAACCGTCTGGTGGCGGGACCGCCGGTGCGGAATCCCTCAAGAAATCAGGTGCGGGCGGCCGTCTCGACGACGACCTCGGCCAGCCGCTCGGCGGCGTCGTGGATGCCCGCGCTTCTGGCCGCATCGGCCGCCGCGGTCAATTTTGCCGGCGTCTCGAAGCAGGCGGTCAGCTCCGCGGCGAGCCGTTCGGGCGTGAAATCCGGCTGCTTCACCGCCAGCGCCGCGCCGATCGCGTCGAGGGTCGCGGCGTTGGCGGCCTGGTCCTGGTCGAGGGAGCCTGGCAGCGGCACGAGGATCGCCGGGCGGCCGATCGCCGCGAGTTCCGATACCGTGGAAGCACCCGAGCGCGAGACCACGAGGTGGCTCGCGGCCATCCGCGCCGGCAGGTCCTTGAAGAACGGCGCCGCCTCGATCCCGGCGAGCCCCATGGCGAGATAGCGGTTCTGAACGGCCGTCAGGTCCTCGGGGCGGACCTGCTGGACGAGGTGCAGCCGGGCGCGCAGCGCGTCGGGCAGGCGGGCGATCGCCTCCGGCACGACCTCGCCCATCACGCGCGCGCCCTGGCTGCCGCCGAACACCAGGAGCCGCAGGGCGTCGCCCGCGCCGAAAGCGGGATACAGGACCTTGGCCGCCTCGATCACCGCCGGGCGGAGCGGATTTCCGGTGTGGATCCGCGGGGCCTTGGCCTTGTCGGGCACGCCGCGCACGACCTTGAAGCCGGTGGCGATGGTGCGGGCGCCCCGCGCCAGGAAGGCGTTGGCCCGGCCCATCACGGCGTTCTGCTCGTGCAGGATCGTCGGCACGCGCAGGATCTGGCCGGCGAGCACCGGCGGCACGGTCGGGTAGCCGCCGAAGCCCACGATGGCGGCCGGGTTGATCCGGCGGATCTCCTTCGCGGCCACGCCGAAGCCCCGGCCGAGGGTCAGCACGGCGCCGGCCCGCTTCAGCGGCGAGCGGCCGGACGGCGTCGCCGAGGCGATGGTCACCACCTCGGAGGCCGGGAACTCGGACGCGATGGCATCGACCCGGGCGTCGGTGGCGAGCGCCACCCGGATGCCGCGGGCGCGCAGGGCGTGGGCGAGGCTCTCGGCCGGGAACAGGTGGCCGCCGGTGCCGCCCGCGCAGAGCAGGATCGTGGGCGTGAAGACGGTCACCGCATCACCCCGGCGACGGTGGCGGGCGCGGTGCCGGGGGGCTTCTGGCTGAGCATGACGGTGCGGGGCCGCTTGCGGGTCAGGGCGACGAGGAAGCCGGTGCCGAGCGCCAGCGAGATCAGCGAGGAGCCGCCGTAGGAGACGAACGGCAGCGTCATACCCTTGGCCGGCATCAGCTGAGTGTTCACCGCCATGTTGATGCAGGCCTGCAGGCCGAACAGCGTGGTCAGGCCGGTGATCGCCAGCCGCGAGAAGGTGTCGTCGGTGCGCCGCGCGAGCTTGAGGCCGCGCAGGACGATGAAGGCGAACAGCGCCACGAGGCAGAGGCAGACGATCACGCCGAACTCCTCGCCGGTGACCGAGAAGATGAAGTCGGTATGCGCGTCCGGCAGGTGGCGCTTGGCCACGCCCTCCCCCGGCCCGGTGCCGAACCAGCCGCCCGAGCGGAACGATTCGCGCGACCAGAAATCCTGGAAGCCGCCGCCGGAATCCCGGTCGAGGAACTTGTTGAAGCGCTCGCGCACGTGGTGGAAGAACAGGTAGGCAGCGAACACACCTCCGAGGCCCAGCACGCCGAGGACGGCCACCCAGATCAGGTGGAGGCCGGCCACGAAGAACAGCGCGCACCACACCATGGTAATCAGCATGGTCTGGCCGAAATCGGGCTGGAGCAGCAGCGGCACGATGGTGATCGGCAGCAGTAGCAGCGCCAGGATGCCGCCCGGCATGTCGCGGCGCTGGGCGCCCTCCGAGAAGGCCCAGGCGGCGACGACCACGAAGGCCGGCTTCACGAACTCCGAGGGCTGCAGGCCGAAGGAGCCGAACTGGATCCAGCGATGCGCGCCCTTGATCTCGGGCCCGAACTTGCCGGCGAGCAGGCACAGGATGACGCCCAGGATCCACGTGACGAGCGCGAGCCGCCGGATGCCGCGCAGCGACAGGAACGAGACCGCGCAGATCAGCACGATGGTCGGCGCGAGGTACATCGCCTGCCGGTTGAGGAAGTAGAAGGTCGGCAGGCCGATCCGCTCGGCCACGGGCGGGCCGCCGCCCATCAGGAAGACGAGGCCCGCGACCATCAGCGCGAACAGCGCCGCGAGCAGGCCGCGGTCCACCGTCCACCACCAGTCCGTCAGGGGGGTGCGTTCCGCGCGTGACATCATGCCGGGCAACGACTCCAGGCCGCGCGGATGCCGATCCGCGCGGGTCGGCCGGGATCCTCGGCAGGAATGGTAAACGGAGCCTTATGACCGACAGGTCGGGGCGCGTCGGGGCGCGTCGGGGCACGTCAGGACGCGTCGGGACGCGCCGGCCACGCAGCCGGCGGCCCCTGGGATGCTGTATTAGGACGGCGCAATACTAGTAAAAAGACACTCTATGTTAATCTTCCCATTGCAACTTTCGGATGTATCGAACCGGCGGGTCGCGGTGCGCCGCGCCCGATCCGCCCAGCGGAAGCCGACGCGCCATGTTCTCTGCCCTGAACGTCCGTGAAGCGCATGCCAAGCTCGCGGCCCTCGACCGGGTTCAGGGCGTGATCGAGTTCGACCTGGCGGGGCGGATCCTGTCGGCGAACCGGAATTTCCTCGACGTCGTCGGGTACACGCTGCCGGAGATCGTCGGCCAGCACCACAGCATGTTCATGGAGCCCGCCCAGCGGGACGCGCCGGACTACCGGGCCTTCTGGGAACGCCTGCGCTCCGGCACCTTCGAGTCGGGCCAGTTCCAGCGGGTCGGCCGGGGCGGCCGGTCGATCTGGATCCAGGCCTCCTACAACCCGATGCTCGACGTCCGCGGCCGGCCCTATAAGGTGGTGAAGTTCGCCACCGACATCACGCAGCAGCGCACCGAGGAGGCCGACCGCGCCGGGCAGATCGCCGCGATCGACAAGGTGCAGGCGGTCATCGCCTTCGACCTCGACGGCACGGTGATCGCGGTGAACGACAATTTCCTCGCCGCGATGGGCTACAGCCGCGCCGAGGTGCTCGGGCAGCATCACAGCCTGTTCGTGGAGCCCGCCTACCGGGAGAGCGAGGCCTACCGGGCCTTCTGGGCGGCCCTGCGGAACGGCACCTATCAGGCGGCCCAGTTCCGGCGGATCGGCAAGGACGGGCGCGAAGTCTGGATCCAGGCCTCCTACAACCCGATCCTCGACGCCGCCGGCCGGCCCTACAAGGTGGTGAAATTCGCCACCGACATCAGCGATCAGGTCCGGCTGTTCGCCAACCTGCGGACCCTGATCGATCAGAACTTCGGCGAGATCGAGCAGGCGGTGACGCACTCGACCACGGCGGCCTCGCTGGCCTCATCGGCGGCGGACTCGACCTCCGGGAACGTCCAGACCGTGGCGGCCGCCGCCGAGGAGCTGGCGGCCTCGGTGGCGGAGATGTCCCAGAGCATCGTGCGCTCCCAGAGCGCCACCGACACCGCCTATGCCTGCGTTCAGGACGCGGACGGCCACACCAAGCGGCTGGCCGAGACCGCCACCGCCATGACCGGCATCGTCGGCCTGATCCAGGACATCGCCGGCCAGATCAACCTGCTGGCGCTGAACGCCACCATCGAGGCCGCCCGCGCGGGCGCGGCGGGCCGCGGCTTCGCGGTCGTCGCCTCCGAGGTTAAGGCGCTGGCCGACCAGGCGGCGCGCGCCACCGGTCAGATCAACGGCGAGATCGCCAGCGTGCAGCGCGTCTCGCAGGAGGTCGTGCAGGCTCTCAGCTCGATCGGGTCCTCGGTCTCGGTGATGCGCGAGACCGTGGTGGCCACCGCGGCCGCCATCGAGGAGCAGAGTGCCGTGACCCGGGATCTGGCCGAGAGCATGCAGAGCGCCGCGGGGGCCGTCACGGAGATCACCGGCAACATCGGGGCGATCGTCCAGTCGGTGGCCAACGTCTCGCATGCGGTCGACACCACCCGCGACGCCGCCAAGGTTCTGGCGCGCTGAGGTTCCGGCGCGCTGAAGTGGCGCTGCCTCAGGGCAGCGCCTGCACCAGCTCGCGGAAGCGGTTGCCGCGGATCTCGAAGTTCCGGAACTGGTCGTAGGACGCGCAGGCCGGCGACAGGAGCACCACCGGCTCCGGTGCGCCCGAGGCGGCGGCGTTCTCGGCGGCCTTCGGGACGGCGTTCTCGAGGGTCTCGCAGCGCGTGTAGGGCACGGCGCCCTCCAGGGTCGCCGCGAAGGCGTCCGACGCCGCGCCGATCAGGTAGGCGTGCGCGACCCGCTCGAAATACGGCACCAGCGGGAAGATCCCGCCCTCCTTGGCCTTGCCGCCGAGGATCCAGTGGATGTCCCGGAAGGCGGTGAGGGCCTTCTCGGTAGAATCCGCGTTCGTCGCCTTGGAATCGTTGACGAACAGCACGTGGCCGCGCCGCCCGACCTCCTCCATCCGGTGCGGCAGGCCCGGGAACGAGGTCAGGCCAGCCTGGATCTGCTCCGGCGACAGGTCGAGGGCCCGCGCGACGGCCACCGCCACCGCGGCGTTCTGCCAGTTGTGCGCCCCCCGCAGCGAGCCGATCCCGTTGGTGTCGGCGAGGGCCGTCCCGTCCGGCTCCCGGACGATCCCGTCGCGCACCGTCAGCGCGTCGGTGCACAGCACGTCGCCGTGGGGCACGTGGACGCGCACGAGGTCGGCGCCGCGGCGGTCCGCGATGGCGCGGCTCGGGGCGTCGTCGACGCCGACCACCGCGAGGTCGGCGCCCTGGATCAGGCGCTCCTTGATGGCCGCGTACTGCTCCATCGTGCCGTGCCGGTCGAGATGGTCCGGCGTGATGTTCATCAGCACGCCGACGCTCGGGTCGAGGCTCGGCGTCAGGTCGATCTGGAACGACGACATCTCGATCACGTGGACGCGGCCGGCGGCCGGCGGCTCCAGCGACAGGATCGCGGTGCCGATGTTGCCGCCCATCTGCACGTCGCGGCCCCCCTGCGCGAGCACGTGGGCGATCAGCGCCGTAGTGGTCGACTTGCCGTTGGTCCCGGTGATCGCCACGAACGGCGCCCCCGGCGCCTGCGCCCGCCGCTCCCGGCAGAACAGCTCGATGTCGCCGATGATCTCGACGCCGGCACCCCGGGCGAGCCGGACGCTCCAGTGCGGCTCGGGATGGGTCAGCGGCACGCCCGGGCTCAGCACGAAGGCGGCGAACGCGGACCAGTCGGCCGCGCGCAGGTCCCGCGTCTCGATGCCGGCCTCCCGCGCGCGGGCGAGGCTGTCGGCATTGTCGTCCCAGGCCTGCACGCCCGCGCCACCGGCCTTCAGCGCCAGCGCCGTGGCGAGCCCCGAGCCGCCGAGCCCGAACAGAGCGACGGTCTTGTCCTGGAAGACGGTGACGGGTGTCATGCGGAACTCTGGATGCGGCGACCGGACCCGGCCGACCCGAAGCGGACCCTCCTCCCGGGCGCCCCGCATCGGCGACCCCGAAGGCGGGCTCCCGGGATCGCGCGGCCGGCCGGAAGCCTCCTTCGAGGCTCCCCTCCGCGGCCGCGCCTCAGGACGAGGGCGAGGATCGGATCGACCTCTCAGGTCGCCCCTCTAGCACGATTTCTCAGCGCAGCTTCAGCGTCGCCAGGCCGGCCATCGCCAGGATCACCGCGATGATCCAGAACCGGATCACGACTTGCGGCTCCTTCCAGCCCTTCTGCTCGAAATGGTGGTGGATCGGCGCCATGCGGAAGACGCGCTTGCCCGTGAGCTTGAACGACGCGACCTGGATGATCACCGACATCATCTCCAGCACGAAGAGGCCGCCGACGATCGCCAGGACGATCTCGTGCTTCGTCGCCACCGCGATCGAGCCCAGCAGGCCGCCCAGCGCCAGGGAGCCGGTATCGCCCATGAAGATCTGGGCCGGCGGCGCGTTGAACCAGAGGAAGCCGAGCCCGGCGCCGATGACCGCGCCGCAGACGACGGCGAGCTCGCCCGTGTCGCGGACGTAGTTCACCTGCAGGTAGCTGGCGGTGAACGAGTTGCCGACGAGGTAGGCGATGAAGCCGAACGTGCCGCAGGCGATCATCACCGGCACGATCGCGAGGCCGTCGAGGCCGTCGGTCATGTTCACGGAATTGCCCGCCCCGACGATCACGAAGGCGCCGAACAGCGGGTAGAACCAGCCGAGGTTCAGGAGCGCGTCCTTGAACACCGGGAACGCGAGCTGGTTCTGGAGCGCGGCGGGCGAGTAGACCGCGATGGTCACGCAGGCCGCCATGGCAATCAGCGCCTCGAGGGCGAGGCGGAACTTGCCCGAGAAGCCCTTGTGCGACTGCTTCGTGACCTTGAGGTAATCGTCGTAGAAGCCGATCGCGCCGAAGCCGAGGGTGACGGTCAGCGTCACCCAGACGTAGTGGTTGCGCGGGTTGGCCCAGAGCAGGATCGCCACGACGGCGCCGGCCAGGATCATCAGGCCGCCCATGGTCGGCGTGCCGCGCTTGGTCAGCAGATGGGTCTGCGGCCCGTCCTCGCGGATCGGCTGGCCCTTGCCCTGGCGGATCCGCAGCAGCGAGATGATCCAGGGCCCGAACCAGAACACGAACAGGCCCGCCGTGAACAGCGCGCCGCCGGTGCGGAAGGTGATGTAGCGGAACACGTTGAGCGGCGTGAAGCTGCTGCTCAGGTCCGAGAGAAGGTACAGCATCCGGGCGCTCGGCCCCCTTGTTCAGGCTCAGGTTTCGGGGGACGGCGCCGCACGCGCAGGCGTGCCGGTCACGGGACGGCCTGGGTCCGCCGGGTCGGATCGACCGCGTAGCGGGCTTTCAGCGCCTCGACAATCCGGCCCATGCGGCTGCCGTTCGAGCCCTTCACCATGACGGCGTCGCCGGACCGCAGGGTCCGGGCGAGCGGCTCGAGCAGGTCGGCCGCGGTGTCGGCCACCGCGCCGCGGCGGCTCACCGGCAGGGCCTCGAACAGGTGGCGCATCAGCGGACCGGCCGTGAAGACGAGGTCGACCCGGGCCGCCTCGATCGCCTCCGCCAGGCCGCGATGCAGGTCGGGCGCGGCGGCGCCGAGCTCGAGCATGTCGCCCAGCACCGCGATCCGGCGGCCGCGGGGCCCGGTCTCGATCCCCGCCAGGGTCGCCAGCGCCGCGCGGACGGCGACGGGATTGGCGTTGTAGCTCTCGTCCACGAGGTAGGCGGTGCCGCCGCCGATCTCGAGGGCGGTGCGCTCGCCGCGTCCCGCCGGCGGCGTCAGGCCGCCGAGCGACAGGGCCGCGCGGGCGAGGTCGACCCCGAGGCTGTGGACCACCGCCATGACGCCCAGCGAGTTCAGCGCCGCGTGCCGGCCGGCGGTGCCGAGCTTGTAAGTGACGGGCTGGCCCATCACCACCGCGTCGATCACCGACAGGTCGGGCCGCAGCACGATCCTCAGGGCGCGGACGTCGGCATCCGCGTGCTCGCCGAAGGTCACCACCCGGCCCGCCCGGGAGGCCTGGGCGTGGGCGGCCAGGCGGTCGAAATGCGGGGCGTCGCGGTTCAGGATGGCGACGCCGCCGGGCTGGAGCCCGGAGAAGATCTCGCCCTTCGCGTCCGCGATCGCGGCCAGCGAGGCGAAATGCTCGATATGGGCGGGCGCGATCGTGGTGATCAGCGCGATGTCCGGCCGGACCTGCGCGGTCAGCGGCACGATCTCGGCGCCGTGGTTCATGCCGATCTCGAACACGCCGTAGCGCGCGGAGCGCGGCATCCGCGTCAGGGTCAGGGGCACGCCCCAGTGGTTGTTGTAGGAGGCCGCCGAGGCGTGGGTCTCGCCCTGCTCGGACAGGACGTGGCGCAGGGCCTCCTTGGTCCCGGTCTTGCCGACCGAGCCCGTGACCGCCACGACCTGCGCGCGCGTCCGGGCCCGGGCGGCGGCACCGAGGCGCACCATCGCGGTGAGAACCGGGTCGGCGCCCCCCTCGGGCACCGCCAGGACGGGGCCGTGGACCGCGAGCGCCTCGGCGCGCGCGGCGCTCACCACGGCGGCGCCGGCGCCGCGCCCCAGGGCGTCGGGGACGAAGTCGTGGCCGTCGCGGGTGTCGCCGCGGATCGCGAAGAACAGGTCGCCGGGCTGGAGCGTGCGGGTGTCGATCGAGGCGCCGCCGATCGCGCGCCCGGCGCCGGCCAACCGGCCGCCCGTCGCGGATTCCAGCTCCTCCCGCGTCCAGAGTGCGGTCATCGTCGGTCCCCCGTCGTCCTCAGGCCGCCGCGGCGATCGCGGCGCGCAGGACCGCGTGGTCCGAGAACGGCAGCGTGCGATCTCCCACGATCTGGCCGGTTTCATGACCCTTGCCGGCCACGACCAGCACGTCGCCCGGCCCGAGCCGGTCGACGGCGCTGTGAATCGCCTCCGACCGGTCGCCGATCTCCTCGGCGCCCGGTGCCGCGTCCAGGATGGCCCGGCGGATGGCGGCCGCGTCCTCGGTGCGCGGGTTGTCGTCCGTGACGATGACGACGTCGGCGAGCCGCTGCGCGATGGCGCCCATCAGCGGCCGCTTGCCCCGGTCGCGGTCGCCGCCGCAGCCGAACACCGCGATCAGCCGGCCCGACGCGAAGGGGCGAAGCGCGGCGAGCACGCTCTCCAGGGCCTCGGGCTTGTGCGCGTAGTCGACGAGGCAGAGGCCGCCCCGCGCCTCGCCGATCCGCTCCATGCGGCCCGGGACGCCGGTGAGATGGTCGAGGGCCGCGAGGACGCCGTCGGGATCGGCCGCCCCCGCCGGGGTAGCCAGCGCGAGGCCGGCCGCCACCAGGGCGTTCTCGACCTGGAACTCGCCGACGAGCGGCAGGCGCAGCTCCCGGGTCCGGCCCGCGAACAGGATCCGGGCGACCTGTGCGAACCCCTCCGTGCGGACCGCCTCGACCCGCAGGTCCCGGCCGCCCCGCCCGACCGTGCGGACCGGCCGGCCGGCG
This sequence comes from Methylobacterium sp. Leaf361, assembly GCF_001424445.1. NCBI lineage: Bacteria > Pseudomonadati > Pseudomonadota > Alphaproteobacteria > Hyphomicrobiales > Methylobacteriaceae > Methylobacterium > Methylobacterium sp. Leaf361. Next base: position 148,071 of record NZ_LMPY01000089.1, read on the forward strand.
GCCTCGGCGGCGGCGATGACGCGCTCGGCGTAGGCGCCGTCGGCGTTGACGATGGCCGGGCCGCCCGGCGGGAGTAGCTCCGTGAAGAGGCGTAGCTTGGCCGCGAGGTACTCCTCGAGGCTCGCGTGATAGTCGAGATGGTCCCGGCCGAGATTGGTGAAGCCGGCCGCGTCGAGGCGCACGCCGTCGAGCCGGCGCTGCTCGATCCCGTGGGAGGACGCCTCCATGGCGAGATCGGTGACGCCGTCCGCGGCGAGTTGCGCCAGCGTCCGGTGCAGCGTCACGGGGTCCGGGGTCGTGAGGGAGCCGTACTGCGCGCCGCGATTGGTGACGATGCCGACGGTGCCGAGGCTCGCGGAGTCGCGGCCGAGGCGCGCCAGGATCTGGCGGACGAAGTCGGCCACCGAGCTCTTCCCGGCGGTGCCGGTGACCGCCACCACGGTCTCGGGCTGCGGGCCCGCGAGGCGGGCCGCCGCGAGGGCGAGCGACCGGCGCGCGTCGGCGACCGGGATCCAGGCGACCGCGTCGGGCAGGTCGGCGGGACGAGTCCCCTCCCCCGCGACCGCGGCGGCGCCGCGCTGCGCGGCCTGCGCGGCGAAACGTCGGCCGTCGGCCTTCGTGCCGGGAACGGCGACGAACACCGTGCCGGTCGCGACCTGCCGGCTGTCGGCCGTGAGGTCCGAGACGGTCAGGTCCGCGGCGGGGCCAGCAGCCTCGGGGAAGAGGTCGGCGAGCCGCGCGCTCATCGCTGCACCCTCATCGATCCGATCTCACGGGCCGCCCAGCTGGTTGACGTGGTAGGCGTTGAGCTTGACCATCTGCGGGAACGGCCTCACCGGCGGCTCGAATTGCGGCGGCAGGCCGAGGATCGGCGCGACGCGCTCGATCACCTTGCCGGTGACCACGCCGGAATTCCAGGCCGCCGTGGCGTAGCCGCCCGATTCCGGCAGGCCCTGCGGCTCGTCCATGATCGTGACGAACAGGTACTTCGGATCGTTCATCGGCGCCGCCGCCATGAAGGTCGTGAACAGGCGGTTGTGGATGTAGCGGCCGCCGATAACCTTCTCGGCGGTGCCGGTCTTGCCGCCCACGAAGTAGTACGGGACCGCCGCCTTCTTGGCCGAGCCCTCGGCCGCGTTGAGCCGCATGATGTAGCGCATCGCCTCGGAGGTCTGGCCCGAGAGGACGTGCGTGGCCCGCGCCCGCGCCGCCTCCGGTGTCGTCTTGAGGAACGTGGGCGTCATCAGGTCGCCGCCGTTGGCGATGGCCGCCACCGCGGCCGCGGCCTGGATCGGCGCCACCGCGATGCCGTGGCCGAACGCGATGGTGATGGTGTTGATCTCGGTCCAGCGGGACGGGACGATCGGCGCCGCGCTCTCCGGCAGCTCGGTGCGCAGCCGGTCGAGCAGGCCCATCTTCTTCAGGAAGGCCTTGTGGCCGGGCACGCCGACGCCGAGCGCCATCTTGGCGGAGCCGATGTTGGAGGAGTGGGTGAACACCTCCGGCATGGTGATGACGCGGTTCGTGCCGTGGTACTCGTGGATCTTCTGCCGGCCCCAGTTCAGCACGCCGCCCCGGGTGTCGAAGGTCGAGTTGACGTTGTACTTGCCGGAATCGAGCGCCATGGCGAGCGTCATCGCCTTGAAGGTCGAGCCCATCTCGTAGACGCCGACATTCATCCGGTTGATGCGGTCGGGCGAGAGCGCGTCCTTGGGGTCGTTCGGGTCGAAATCCGGCATGGAGACGAGCGCGATGACCTCGCCGGTCTTCACGTCGAGGATCATCGAGGCGCCGGCCTTGGCCTTGAAGTGGTCGATGCCCCAGGCCAGCTCGTCGCGCACGGCGAACTGCGCGCGCAGGTCGAGCGAGAGCTGCACCGGCTTCAGGTCGGCCTGCTTGTTGATCAGCCCGAAGCTGTTGAGGGCCTGCAGCCCGGTGGAGTCGATGTACTTCTCCATGCCGGCGATGCCGATGCCGTCGAGGTTCGTCGCGCCCAGGATATGGGCTGCCGCGACGCCGTTCGGGTAGACCCGCTTGTGGTCGGGCAGGAAGCCGATGCCGGGGATGCCGAGCCGGTGGACCTCGGCCTGCTGCTTCGGGGTCAGCTCGCGCTTCACCCAGACGAAGCCCGCGCCCTTCTTGTCCTTGCGCTGCGTCAGCTTGGCGCGCAGCTCGGAGGCGTCGAGTTCCGGCAGGACGGCGGTGAGCAGCTCGACCGCCTCGTCCTTGTCGTAGATGTTGCCCGGCTCGGCGAAGACCGAGACCGTGCGGATGTCGGTGGCCAGGATCTCGCCGTTGCGGTCGATGATGTCGGGCCGGAAGGCGGTCGAGGACGCGGCCGCGACCCGGTGTTCCTGGCTGGGCGGCTCCCCGAAGATCGCCATCATCAGGAGCTTGGCCGAGATCGTCCCGAACACGCCGACGAAGACCAGCCCGACCATCGCGACCCGCAGGTGGGAGCGCTCGATCGCCAGCCGGAACATGCTGCGCAGGAGCGCCTTGGCGCGGTCGGCGCGCGGCTCGGGCTCGCGCGCCTCCTCCTCCAAGGGGCGCGGCGCGCCGGCGGCATGCGCCAGCGCGGCGGCTTCGAGCAGCGCCGCCTCGTGGTCCGACACGGCGGGTTCGACCGCCGGGTCTAGGGTCTCGTCGGCGTGATCGGACACGGGGGTTTACCTCGAAGCCGTCGTCGGGGTGCGGGTCGTAGTGACGATGCGGGTGATCGAGCCGGTCGTGCGCGGCTCGATCGCGCCCTTGTCCTTGGGCGTCGCCGTGGCGGCGAGCAGACGGCCGATCTCGTCGCCGCGCTCCGGCCGGGCGGGCAGATCCGAGAGGCGCGCCAGGTGGCTGGTGCCGATCGGCTCCAGGGCGAGATGCTTGTCGACGGCCGCCTGGAGCCGGTCGGGCCGCGTCAGGAGCTGCCACTCGGCGCGCAGCACGGCGATCGCCTGCCGCTCCTTGTGCAGGGCGGTCTGGAGCTTCGAGACCTGACCGCCCTGGTAGAGCGTGTCGTACTTGATCGAGTAGGCGTAGATCGCCGAGGCGACGAGGCCGGCCACCGCCAGCAGGTTCAGGAGGCGGATCATCGGCGATGGCCTCCGCGGGCCGCGTCGGGCAGGCTCGCCAGCGCGGTCAGCGCGGCCAGCGGCTCGGGAACGTCGGATTCGGTGCGCTCCGCGGCCCGGAGCTTGGCCGAGCGCGCGCGCGGGTTGCGGGCGGTCTCGGCCTCGCCCGGCAGGACCGGGCCCTTCGTGACGGGACGGAAGCTGCGGACGGTCTCGACCGGGCCCCCGGGCAGATGGCGGGAGCCCTGCGCGGAGCGGCCGCTGCGTGCCGCGAAGAACTGCTTGACGATGCGGTCCTCGAGCGAGTGGAACGTCACGACGGCGAGCCGGCCGCCGGGCCTGAGCACGCGCTCGGCCGCGTGCAGGGCACGGACCAACTCGCCGAGCTCATCGTTCACGGCGATCCGCAGGCCCTGGAAGGTCCGCGTCGCCGGGTGGATGTGGCTGCCGGGCTCGGTCCGGACCACGCCGGCGACGAGTTCGGCCAGCTGCGCGGTGGTCTCGATCCGCCCGCGGCGGCGCGCCTCGAGGATGGTCCGGGCGACCGCGCGCGAGCGCCGCTCCTCGCCGAAATGGTAGATGATGTCGGCCAGAACGGTCTCGTCGGCCTCGTTCACGAGGTCGGCGGCGCTCGGCCCGTCGCAGGCCATGCGCATGTCGAGGGGGCCGTCGCTGCGGAACGAGAAGCCCCGCTCCGGCGCGTCGAGCTGCATCGACGAGACGCCGATATCGAGGACGACCCGGTCGACCTGCGCGATGCCGGCCTCCGCGAGGAGGCTGTCGAGGTCGCCGAAGCGGCCGGAGAGGAGGCGCAGGCGCCCGCCGGACTCCGCGACGAGCGCCTGTCCGCCCGCGATGGCCGTGGGATCACGATCGATCGCGACGACCTGCAGGGCCGGATCCGCCGCGAGGAGCGCGCGGGTGTAGCCGCCGGCACCGAACGTGCCGTCGACCGCGATCCCGCCCGCGGTGCCGAGCGCGTCGACGACTTCCGCGAGGAGGACGGGGACGTGCGGCTCGGACGGCGCCTCGGCGCCGTCGTGGCGGGGCGGACTCTCGGGAGAGGGGCGGCGCCGGCTCATGGCCGCCTCCACTCGGCGGCGGGCCGTGGCACGCGCGGATGGGCGGATTGTCGGCGCGTCCCGGAAACCCGGGCGCGGATGCGGCTCGTGCGTCTCATGGTGCCCTGTGCCGGGCCGCGCGAGCGCGGCGCGCGTGACGGGAACGGCACCGGATGCGGAGCGCGCAAGACGCCGCGCACGGACGGGACCTGCGCGATGGCAGGGTGCGCCCGGCGATCCGATACACGCCGTTGACGGGAGGATGCCGGGTATCATGGGCCTCGGAGGATCGTCAACGCACAAGCTTGGCACTGCCGCGCGGACCGATCTGAACCCGGCAAGGTTAACCGAAGGTTTTTACCGCCGCGGAATCTTCGGCGCGCCGGCCGTCCGCGCGGGAACGCCGGCGGGGCGATAAAGCCTTGCAGGTGCAAGTCTTATCGGGAAGTGGATCAGCCGGCCTGTAAGCCGGGTTCTGTAGGGCCGGAGCGCTCGCGCGCGCCGGCGTGGCAGCCATTCCTCTGGGACGATCGTCGCCGATCGCCTCGAGCAACCAACCCGGGCGACTGGCCTGGAGAGCGGGCCTGCCCTTCTCGCGAAGGGCGCGCCGCCCCTATTCGGTCTTGCTCCCGGTGGGGTTTGCCGTGCCGTCCGCGTTGCCGCGTCCGCGGTGCGCTCTTACCGCACCCTTTCACCCTGACCCCGGACGGATCCGGGGCGGTCTGCTCTCTGTGGCACTGTCCCTGGGGTCGCCCCCGCCGGAGGTTATCCGGCACCGTCTCTCCATGGAGCCCGGACTTTCCTCCCCGAACGCTCGCGCGTCCGGAGCGGCTGCCCGGCCGGCTGATCCGCGGGCAGATGCGCCCGCGGGGCCGTCCGGGTCAAGGGCGCGGGCCCGCTACCAGGTGCCGGTGTTCTCCATCGACTTCCACGGCTCCTGCGGCTCCTTGGCGCCGCCCTTCTGGAGGATCTCGATGGAGATGCCGTCCGGCGACTTCACGAAGGCCATGTAGCCGTCGCGCGGCGGCCGGTTGATGGTGACGCCCTTCTCCTGCAACTTGGCGCAGAAGCCGTAGATGTCGTCGACCTGATAGGCGAGATGGCCGAAATTGCGCCCGCCCGAGTAGGTTTCCGGATCCCAGTTGTAGGTGAGCTCGATCAGGGGCGACTTGGTCGCCGAGGCCCGCTCAACATCGCCGGGCGCGGCGAGGAAGACGAGGGTGAAGCGGCCCTTCTCGTTCTCGACGCGGCGCACCTCCTTCAGGCCGAACGTGTCGACGTAGAAGGCGAGTGCCCGGTCGAGGTCGGCGACCCGGACCATAGTGTGCAGAAATTCCATCGGATCCTGTCCTGTCCTCTTCGAAGACGGGCCACCGGCCCGCTCCGGCTGACTCGCCCCGCTAGCTAGCGGCCGCTCCGGCGGTGAGAAGGCCGTCCGATACAGACTTGGGACAATCGGGCCCGGGCGTTCGCGCGGTCGGGCCCCGTCGAGCCGACCGGGCGGGCGTTTCGGCAGCCCCCGGCATCCTCGGCCCGGCGGCGGGCCTTGCGCCGCGTGCGTCCCGTCGGCCCCGCCGCGAACTCCCGATCCGCCGGAAGAGAGACCCTTCGGCCGAAAGTATGGGCGCGTCTTACCCAGCAAGATGTAGCCCGGCTGCGACGGATTCGTCTTACTCGGTGGGATGATGAGAGCGGTTTCGAACGTCGGGGGCCGTGATGAGGACGCAGGGATCCGAGGGCGGCAGGCATGATGCACAGATGATCGGTCTCGATGCGGCACGCTTCCTAGCCGCAATGCTGGTCATGGTCTTTCATCTCGGCGCCTACGCGTGGCAGGCGCCGCTCTCGACGGCCGGGCGCGCCTTCGACTCCGCCGCAGCTTACCCCGGCCTGTTCGCCTGGACGTGGTTCGGATGGATCGGGGTCGAGTTGTTCTTCGTCATCTCGGGCTTCGTGATCGCCTACTCGGCCGAGCACGCGACCGCGCGCGCCTTCCTGCGCAGCCGCATCCTGCGCCTCGTGCCGGCGGTCTGGATCTGCGCCACGCTCACCGCCCTGGTCTCGCTCGCCATCGGCCGCATGGGGTCCGGTCGGCACGTGCTGCGGGCCTATCTCGACTGCGTCCTGTTCGTTCCGGTCGAGCCGTGGCTGGACGGCGTCTACTGGACCCTCGGCGTGGAGATCGCCTTCTACGCACTCGTCTTCGCGCTGCTGCGGCTCGGGCGATTCCGGAGCATCGGCCCGGTCTGCGCCGTGGTCGGCGGTGTGAGCACCCTCTTCTGGGTCGCGACCTTGGCCGCGCCGAACCTCCCCGCCCTGGCGGCGAACCGCGTGGCCGAGCTGACGCTCCTGCGCCACGGCTGCTTCTTCGCGCTCGGCGTCTTCCTGTGGTTGTCGCTCGTCAAGGGGCCGACGGCCGGTCGGCTCTGCGTGATCGCCGTCTGCGCCGTCGGGGCGCTCGTCGAGATCGGTGACGCGGCCGGGTCGTTCCTGTTCCAGATGGGCCGCAGCGAGGATCCGCTCCTCCCGCGCCTCGTCTTCGCGGGCTGCGTCCTGATGATCGTGGCCAGCGTGCGCGGCAACGCGTGGCTCCGCGTGCGGCTCGGCGAGCGGGGCTGCGCGCTGGCCCGACGGATCGGACTGATGACCTACCCGCTCTACCTCCTGCACAACGTCAACGGTGCCGCCCTGATCCACCGCCTCGGCGGCGGCGGGGTTCCGCCCTACGCGGCGCTCGTGGCCGCGTGCTGCGCCATGCTCCTGCTGAGCTACGCCGTGATGCGCTGGGCCGAGCCGTTCGTCCGCGCCCGCCTGTCCGCCACGCTCGACAGGGTCGGCCTCGAGCGGCCGCTCCGCGCGGAGGGCCGCCCCGCCCCGGGGCTCTGAGCCGGGCGAGGACCGCGCCACGCCGGCCGTTTCGACGGCTCCGATCGTTGCGCCGCGCGCTCCGAGGGACCAGAACGGGCCCGCCCCGCACCCGGAGTGAGCCGAATGCGCACCGAGACGCCGCCGCTGATCCGCCTCGAGGAATACCGGCCCAGCGACTACCTGATCGATCGCGTCGACCTCGACATCCGTCTCGACCCGCACGCGACCCGCATCGACGCGACGCTGACGCTGCGGCCGAACCCCGCCGGCGTGCCGGCGGCGCCGCTCACCCTCGACGGCGACGATCTCCGGCTGGTCTCGGTCGCGCTCGACGGCGCGCCGCTGGCGCCCGACGCCTACGCGGCGACGCCGTCCGGACTGATCCTCCGCGATCCGCCGCAGCGGCCCTTCGCGCTGCGTCTCGTCACGGAGGTGGATCCGACCGCCAACACGAAGCTGATGGGCCTCTACCGGTCGAACGGCGTCTACTGCACCCAGTGCGAGGCGGACGGCTTCCGCCGGATCACCTACTTCCTCGATCGGCCGGACGTGCTGTCGGTCTACACCACGCGCATCGAGGCCGACCGGGCCGAGGCGCCGGTCCTGCTCGGCAACGGCAATCCCGTCGAGACCGGCGCGGCCGGGCCGGACCGCCACTTCGCGATCTGGCACGATCCCCACCCGAAGCCCGCCTACCTGTTCGCCCTCGTGGGCGGCCGGCTCGGGAAGGTCGAGACGCGCTTCACCACGATGGAGGGCCGCCCCGTCACCTGCGCGGTCTACGTCGAGCCCGGCAAGGAGGACCGGGCGGGCTACGCCCTCGACGCCGTCATCCGCTCCATGGCCTGGGACGAGACCGCCTTCGGCCGCGCCTACGACCTCGACGTGTTCAACGTCGTCGCGGTGTCCGACTTCAACATGGGCGCCATGGAGAACAAGGGCCTCAACATCTTCAACGACAAATACGTCCTGGCGAGTCCCGAGACCGCGACCGACGGCGACTACGCGGCGATCGAGGCGATCATCGCGCACGAGTACTTCCACAACTGGTCCGGCAACCGCGTCACGTGCCGGGACTGGTTCCAGCTCTGCCTGAAGGAGGGCCTCACGGTCTTCCGAGACCAGGAATTCTCCTCCGACATGCGCTCCCGGCCGGTGCACCGCATCGCCGAGGTGCGCTCCCTGCGGGCGCGCCAGTTCCCCGAGGATGCCGGGCCGCTGCGGCACCCGGTGCGGCCGCGGGCCTACGCGGAGATCAACAACTTCTACACGGCGACCGTCTACGACAAGGGCGCCGAGATCGTCCGGATGCTGCGGACGCTGATCGGTCCCGAGGCCTTCCGGGCCGGCATGGACCGGTATTACGCCGACAATGACGGCCGCGCCGCCACCGTCGACGACTTCCTGGCGGCCTTCGCGGCGGTGACCGGGCGCGATCTCGGCGCCTTCGCCCGCTGGTACGAGCGTCCCGGCACGCCCCGCCTCGCCGTCGCGGCCGCGTACGATCCGGCCGCCGCCCGCTACACCCTCCGGTTCGCCCAGAGCCTGCCCGGCGGCGGCGCGGAGCCCGGCGGGCCGCCCCTGGTGATCCCCGTGGCCCTCGGTCTCGTCGGGGCGTCCGGGCCGCTGGTGGGCGCGACCTGCCCGGACGTGCCGGACGGCGTCTACGTGCTCGACCGCCCCGAGGCCGAGATCGTGTTCGACGCGGTCGCCGAGGAACCGGTCCCCTCGCTCCTGCGCGACTTCTCCGCCCCGGTCCGGCTCGACCTCGCCCTGACCGACGCGGAGCGGATGCGGCTCCTCGCGCAGGACAGCGACCCGTTCAACCGCTGGCAGGCCGCGCAGGACGTCGCTTTGCGGCTGATCCTCGAGCCAGACGCCGATCGGACGGAGGCGTTCGCCGCGGCACTCGGCCAGTTCCTCGAAGACGAGGCCCTGGCCGACCCGGCCTTCGCGGCCCTGGTCCTGGCGCTGCCGAGCGAGGGCGAGGCCGCCGACGCGGTGCCGGCCGACGTGGATCCCGACGCGATCCACCGGGCGCGATTCAACCTGCGGGCGCGTCTGGGCCAGGCCCTGCGGCCGCGGCTCGAATCGATCGACGCGGCGCTCGCGCCGGTGGCCGGTGCGCCCTACAGCCCCGACGCCGCCTCGGCGGGGCGCCGGTCGCTCCGCAACGCGTCCCTCGACCTGGTCGCCGCCGGCGATCCCCGGGAGGGGGCCGCCCGCGCCGCCGCGCGGCTGGCCGAGGCCACCAACATGACCGACCGGCTCGCCGCCCTCGGCACGCTGGCGCTGATCCCGGGAGAGACCCGCGAGGCCGCCTTCGCGGAGTTCGCGGCCCGCTACGCCGACGAGCCCCTGGTCCTCGACAAGTGGTTCGCCCTCCAGGCCCAGATCCCGGAGCCCGGCACCCTCGACCGGATCGCGCGGCTGCAGGAACACCCGGCCTTCACCATGACCAACCCGAACCGCGTGCGGGCGCTGATCGGGAGCTTCGCGTTCGGCAACCCGACCCAGTTCGCCCGACCGGACGGGGCGGGATTCGCCCGCGTGACCGAGACGGTCGCGGCGCTCGATTCGACCAACCCACAGGTGGCCGCGCGGCTCCTCACGGCCTTCGGATCCTGGCGCCGGCTGGAAAAATCACGCGGCGCCAAAGCGGTCGAAATGCTGAATGGGATCAAGGCGATCCCGGGGCTTTCCCGGGACACCGCCGACATCCTCGCGCGCACCCTCGGAGGCGGCTAACCGTCTGAACCTGCGGTAGAAATCGATTCTCGGGCTCCCGGGCAACACCTGGGTTCCGTCAAGCCCTTATGGTAAAAAATCCGTGGACAAACTGCCCCCCGAAGTGATTGTATTCAGTCAGATTCGGGGGGCCTTCGGGGGCCGGGTGCCCACACCGGATCACAGTTCCCACGGGCGAGGTTCGGCCATGCCGGAGGCGGCTTCCGCTTCCTTCTCCGCGCGTGCGGATTCGAGTCTCACGATCTCGTGGCCCATGCGGAGCCGGGATCCGCGGCTCGGCCAGGCCGAGCGCTGGCTGCGCTACGCCGTGCCGGGAACGCTCGCGGTGTTCCTGGCCTGCCTCGTCGGGCTCGCCACCCTCCATATCCAGGGCCAGCGTGCCGAGATCCTGGCGGGCGCGAAGGCCGAGGTCGAAGGCTTCGCCCGTCTGGCCGCGCGGACGGTGGATCCGGCCGGCACCGTGGCGGAGGACCTGCGCGCCCTGATGCCCGAGAGCGAGCGGCATCCCGGCCGCCGCCTGCTGGTGGTCCGCCCCGACACCCGCATCGTCGCCGCCCATCCGCCGCTGCCGGCCGACCGCACGACCCTCTCGGCGGTGCTCGGCGAGAGCGAGCCGCTCTCCGGCCTCGGCGAGCGCGCCGGCGCGATGGCCCTCGAGCTTCCCGGCGGCGAGAGCGTGCTCGCCGCGGTGCACAGCCTGCCCGGCGGCGCGGGACAGGTGGCGGTGCTCCAGCCCATCGAGCCGCTGCTGCGCGGCTGGAGCGCCCGGACCCGCGACCAGATCGTCCTGATCGCCGCCGCCGCGATCGTGATCGTCGGAGTCGGACTGGCCTACGGCCTGCAGACCCGCCAGGCCGCCCGCGCCGACCGGGCCCGCGAGCAGATCCGCGGCCGCCTGGAGACCGCCCTGCGCCGGGGCGCCTGCGGGTTGTGGGACTGGGACATCGCGCGCGGCCGGATCTACTGGTCCGATTCGATGTACACGCTGCTCGGCTACAGGCGGCAGCACGAGTACCTCTCGTTCGGGGACGTCAACGGCCTGGTCCATCCCGACGACGGCGACCTGTACAGCCTCGCCCGGGGGCTCGCGGCCAACCAGACGCATATCGACCACGCCTTCCGCATGCGCGGCGCCGACGGGGCCTACGTCTGGCTGCGCGCCCGCGCGGAGGTCGTGGCCGACGCCGCCGACGGCGGCCGCCACCTCGTCGGCATCGCCAACGACATCAGCGAGCAGCGGGCCCTGGAGGAGACCAACGCCGCGGCCGACATGCGCCTGCGCGACGCCGTCGAGGCGATCTCGGAAGCCTTCGTGCTCTGGGATACCGGCAACCGCCTGGTCCTGTGCAATTCGAAATTCCGCCACCTCCACGCCCTGAGTCCCGAGGATGCGCAGGCGGGCCGGAGCTACACGGACGTGATGGGCCGCGGCGTGCTGCCCCAGGTCCGGCGGGAATCGCCCGAGGCCGGGATGGCGCTGACCGGCATGGCCGCCCGCACCTTCGAGGCGGAGCTCGCCGACGGCCGCTGGCTGCAGATCAGCGAGCGGCGCACGAAGGACGGGGGCTACGTGTCGGTCGGGACCGACATCACCAGCCTGAAGCGCAATCAGGAGCAGCTCCTCGCCTCCGAGCGCGAGCTGATCGAGACCGTCAAGGACCTCAAACGGTCCCGCCGCACCCTCGAACTCCAGACCCAGCAGCTCGCGGATCTCGCCGAGCGCTACCTCGATCAGAAGGCGGCCGCCGAGGCGGCCAACCAGGCCAAGGCCGAGTTCCTGGCCAATATGAGCCACGAGCTGCGCACCCCGCTCAACGCCATCATCGGCTTCGCCGACGTGATGGAGAACGCGGTTCTCGGGCCGCTCGGCACCCCGCGCTACACCGAGTATTGCCGTGACATCCGCGAGAGCGGTTCGCACCTGCTGTCCATGATCGACGACATCCTCGACATGGCCCGGCTAGAGGCCCGGCGCGTGCGCCTGAGCCCCAGGGCGATCTCCGCCGAGACCGCGATCAGCGCGGCCCTCGCGCCCGTCGAGGCGGCCGCCCGCGAGAAGGCGATCACCGTCAGCGTCGACGTCGTGCCCGGCCTCGAGCTGCTGGCCGATCCGCAGGCGATCCGGCAGATCCTCGCCAACCTCGTGCAGAACGCCGTGAAGTTCACGCCCGCCGGCGGCCGCGTCGCCGTCCGGGGCCGCCGCGCCGGCGCGTGCACCCACCTCTATATCGAGGACAACGGCATCGGCATCCCGACTTCCGACCTCGCCCGCCTCGGCCGGCCCTTCACGCAGGTCGAGCGGCAGATGACCCGGTGCCACAAGGGTTCGGGCCTGGGCCTCGCCATCACCCGCTCGATGGTCGAGCTCCACGGCGGCTCGCTCCGGATCCGCTCCGAGGAGACGGTGGGCACCATCGTACTCGTCCGCCTGCCGGCCACGCCGGCCGAGCGCCCGGAGGCCGGCGTTCCGGCCGGCTCGGCCCCTTCCGCGACGGCCGATTCCACGATTGTCAGGCGCGAGGCGCCGCGGGCGGGCCGTTCCGCCGCCTGAGCGGGGCCGTTCACGGACGCGGATCGAGCCCGCCGCGGCGTGCGAGGCGGCCCTGTTCCGCGTGCCAGCGCGCGTCCGCCACGGCGCGTGCCAGGCGCCGGATGCGCCAGCGCCGGTACAGCGACAGGACCGGGTTGCCGCCGAGACCGGCCTGATGCCGGCTCAGGCGTCGCAGCAGGTCCGGCAACTGCGCCGAGGCCGCCTCGCCCGTGGCGATGTCGATGGCCCGCATTTCCGCCCGGAGCCCCGCCTTCCAGTCGTCCATGACGCCCGCCTCCGCGATCATCGCCCGCCCCCGCGGCCGGCCGGAATTCCCAACAGCCCGCCCGCCGTCTCGCCCGCGGCATGAGTACACGCCGGAAAACCCTCCGTTCCGGATCCGGGTTTGCCCCGCAGGTGGTCCGCCCGGCGGACCGGACTGGAGGATACGGCCGATGCGATCCAGGACAACGTACCGCTGCACGCTTGCGCTCCTGCTCGGGCTCGCCGCCGGGCCCGCGCTCGCGCAGAGCACGGGCTACGTCACGGGTTTCCCGGGCAAGGATCCCGCGGGCGACGAGGAGATCGGCTGGGGGCCGGCCTACCGGCCCGAGACGAGCTTCGCGCAGCCCGGCACGCCGCCGACCCCCGGCGCGATCGCCGGCCGCGCCTATCGTGCCCGGACCGGGCACGGCGTCTACGATCGGGTGCAGGGCGACAGTCTGTACCGGGGCCGGTAGTCCCGCTCACGCCCGATGCGCGACGGCGGCGATGATCGGGCCAGCGCCGAGCGAGGCGCGATACCCCTCTCCCGTGCTGGAGAGGGGCACGGCGCGGATGTCTCGACCGGGATCAGCGGCTCCGTCCAGGCTCTCGAACCCGACCGGGACCGGCCCTAGCGCCGCCGCAGGGCCCGCTTCGCGGCCGCGCGCGCGTCCCGCTCGAACCGGGCGAGCCGGAGGCGCCGCTCCAGCGAGATCACCTGTCGACCGGGCGGGACCGCGATGATCTCGGCGACCGGAACCCGGTCGCGGTAGAGACCTTCCAGCGCCGATCCTTCCAGCGTCGCCGAGTCGAGCCGGTCGGCGAAGCCGGTCTCGTGGCAGGCCCGCACGATCTCGGCCTCGAGCAGCAGGCCCGGGGCGTGGCCGCGCAGATCCTCGTCGTAGGCAGTCTTCAGCAGGGTCGCGGTGCCGTCGCTGACCAGGGCGAGGCTGACGGCGACAGGCCGGCCGTCGAGGGTCAGCGCGTCGGCCCGGACGGCGACCGGGCCCGGAACCGCGCTGAACAGCGCCCTGGCCAGCGCGGCGCTCTCGGGCCGGCAGGCCATGGCGGTGCCGGCCTGCCCCTTCCAGCCGGCGCGCTCCAGGTCGAGGAAGGCCGCGACGAGGCGGGCGAGGTCCGATCCGCCCGTGGCGCACGCGTGGGCGACGGTTCCGGTCTCCGACAGGCGGCGCGCCCGGCGGCGCAGATCCTTGAAGCGCGCCCGGCCGGGATGGTCGGCGAGGAACGCCGCGTGGTCGGCGCGCCGGTCCATGACCGGGCGGTCGAAGCCCGTCACCGTGCCGATGGCCCAGCCGCGCGCGCGCATCGCCGCGAGCATCTCCGGCACGGCGCCCTCCCCGGTCGGCAGCAGCGGCCAGCGCCAGGGGCATCCGCCGGAGGCGGCCTCGAGGCCGGCCACCAGGGCCTGCGCGTGCGCGGCCCGGTCCGGACCCTCGGCGACCAGGGGAGCCGTGGCGGTCACGTAGGGCGAGAGGAAGGGCCGCAGGACCCGGCCGCCGAGGCCCGTCAGGTCCCGGGCCTCACGGTACGGGAGCAGCCCGACGAGACGGTCGCCCGCGCGGACCGTGACGTAGCGGAGGGCCGCCGGCAGCAGCCCGGCGGTCCGATGGGCCTCGATGACGTGCCGGGAGAAGTGCGGGTGCGCCGCGGCGCCCGCCGCGACCAGCGCGTCCCAGGCCTCCGGCTCCGGCGCGTCGCCGAGGGTGACGACGGCTCCGGACGGCGCGCGGAGGGGGCTCGCGGCGATCATCGGACCGCTCCGGCGGCCCAGACCGGGGTCGGCAGCCCGTGGATCCGCCCCGCGGCGCGCGCCAGCAGGGCGGCCCGGCCCACGCTCGCCACCGCGACCGCCACGGCCGCGCCGAGCGTCCCGAGGGCCGGGACCAGGGCGAGGCACAGGCCGGCGGCGGCGAGGAGGCTTCCCGCCGTGATGCCGGCGCAGAGGCGCTCGCCGCCCAGCATGGTCAGGAGATCCTCGCCCGGGCCGAACAGGCTGGCCCCGACGCTGCCGGCGATCAGGATGCCCAGGATCGGCACGCTGTCGCCGAGCCCCGATCCGAACATGGCCAGCAGCAGGGGGCTGACGGCCAGGATCGCGCCGCCGACCACGAGGGTCGCGGCCGCCGTCAGGCGGCCCTGGCGCCGGACCAGCTCGGCGAGGAGGAAGCGGTTGGCCTGCGCCCGGGCGGCGCTGTAGCGCTGGAGCGTCGCCGCGCTGACCGCGTAGTGCACGAACACCACGAATTGCTGGATGCGGGTCGCCGCGAAGTAGATCCCGACCTCGGCCGGGCTCACCAGGGCGCCGAGCACGATCACGTCGACGAAGGTGAAGCCGGCATTGGCGAGGTCGATCGCGGCGATCGGCAGGCCCGTGCCGAGCCACGTGCGCCACCGGTAGCGGTGCGGCCCGGCCGGCAGCTCCCGCCGGAGCCGCGCGGCGAGGAGGGCGGCCTGCAGGGCGGTCGCGACCGCGGCGGCGACCAGCATGCAGGCCATCGCGACCTCGGCCCGGGGCGGCGCGCCGAGCAGGATCGCCGCGACCATGCAGGCCATCATCAGGGTCTGGCGCAGCAGGTAGGGCGGCGCGATGGCGAGCCCGACCCAGTTCTGGCTGCGCGCCACGCCCTCGAGGTAGTCCTGGAGCGCGAAGAGCGGCATCACGCAGAGCGCGACCAGGATCGGTGCCCAGTAGGCGGGGGCGAACAGGTTCGGCTCGAGCACGAGCAGCGCCGCGCCGAGGCAGGCGACGGCGAGCGCCGCTCCGCCGGTCACGAGGGCGCCGGCCCGGATGTAGCCGCGCGCGAGGTCGAGGTCGCCCTGCGCCTGGTCGCCCGGCACGAACCGGCACGCGCCCTGCGACAGGCCGAGGGTCAGGGTGTGGCCCAGCATCGCGGTCCAGACCCAGACCGACGCGAAGATCCCGTAGGCGTCCCAGCCCATCAGCCGCGCCGCGAGCACCTGGGCGCCGTAGGCGAAGCCGGCCGATCCCACGCGGATCGCGAAGACCGTCAGGGCCGCCCGCTGCGGGCCGCTGCGCAGCGCCCGGAGGTGCCGGAGCGCGAGGACAGGGAGGGCCGTGGCTGACACTACGCGCTCCGCGCCGGTCCCGAACTCGGCGGGAGGCCGATCTCTGGCCGTCCGGTCTAGCCCGGGGCGCGTTGCGGCTCGGTTAAGGGCGGCTGGGCCGGGGCCGCCTTGGGCTCCTTGGGCGCCTCCGTCCGCATCAGCGAGGTGGCGATCGTCAGCGCCACGTGCTCGGCCATGCAGCGCAGGCCGAGGTCGTTGAGCCGGAACTGGCGGCCGAGCATGTGACCCTCGCCCTTGTCGCTGCGGCGCGACAGGTACTGCAGGGCCTCGTAGCGCCGGACCAGCGGCACGCCCTGCTGGGTCGCGACGCTCCGGACGGCCTCGACGATCCGGTTGTAGTCGACGTCGGCCGCCATGCTGGCCGTGTAGATCGGGTCGACCAGCACCACGTCGATCCCGTGCGACCGCATCCAGCCCACGGCCTCGGCCAGCGCGCTCGCGAAGGCGTCCACGTCGACGCGGGCGATGGCGTCGTGGGTGCCGACCTGCCAGACGACGAGGTCGGGCTCGGCCTCGGCCACCATGGTGCGCAGGCGCTCGGCGGCCCCGGAGGCGATCTCGCCCGGCAGGCCGCGGTGGTCGATCACGACGTCGACCTTCGGCAGGGCGTGTTCCAGCGCGGCCTCGAGCTTGGCCGGGTAGGAGGCCGAGGCGCCCGGCGCCGCGCTGCCGCCGATCGCCAGGATCTTGAGCGGTCGGTTCTCCGCCAGCGCCGCCTTGACGGCGCCGAGCTGGGCGACGCTGTAGAGCTGCGCCCCCGGGACCCGGCATTCCTGCGACAGGGCCGGATCGTCCGCCACGGGGCCGGCGGCCTGCTCGGCCGCGGTCGCGCCGCCGGAAGGGCCCGACAGCAGGAGCGCGGCCAGCGCCGCGGCGAGCCGGGCCCGCGTCATGCGCGGGGTCGCGACGATCTGCTGCGGCTGCGCCATTCGACGAACCATGCCGTAAACCCCAGCCCGACGAGGCCCGAGCCGGCGACCAGCATATCGATCAGCGCGCCGCCGCCCGTCTGGAAACGCACGAGCTGTCCGATCAGGCTCAGGATCGAGCCCATCGAGAAGACAGCCAGTGAATTCCGGCCCATCTGACTCAGATAACCGACGACGCGGCCGATTCGGGGGGCGAGCACCGCGTAAAGCGGTGCAAACGCTAACAATACCCCCAGGAAATGAACCAGTCGCGCCGGGGTCAGGTAAGTCTTCTCGAACGTGAACAGCAGGCGCGGCTCCGGAACGAGCATCGGATCCGGGCGGATCTCCGTCACGGCGAGCACGATCCCGAGGAGAACGATCACGACGCCCGCCGGGATCAGGCGCCGCGACCAGCGGCGCAGGGCGTCGGAGCGGAGGTTCCAGCCCTGCAGGACGAAGCCCAGGACGAGCAGGAGCTGCCAGCAGAGCGGATCGAAGAACCAGTCGCCCTCGCCCGGCCAGGACGGGACGTTCCACCCGAAGACGAGGCTCGCCAGATAGACGCTCACGGACAGGCCCAGGGCCCCGAGCAGGCTGAAGCGGCCGACCAGGACGAAGACGGGCGCGATGCCGATCAGCAGCACGTAGAGCGGCAGGATGTTGAAGTAGCCGAGCTGGTAGGTCAGCAGCGCCATCCCGCAGACCGACTGGATCGGGTCCGCGAAGAAGCCGCCGGCATTGTGCCACTCGAGGATCAGGGGGTTGTCGAGCAGCAGCGCCGCCCCCGCGATGATCGCGAGCGCCAGGAGCATCACGGTCAGCTGCGCCCGGTAGACCTCGACCGTGCGGGCGAGGAGCCGCACCACGCTCCGGCCCGGCGGCTCCGGGTTGCCGTCGCGCCCGCGGGTGGCGATCCCGATCGACCAGCCGGCCAGGAACACGAACAGCTCGGCCGCGTCCGAGATGCCGTACTGCGAGAAGGTGTAGCGCTCGAAGGTGTTGCCCGGGATGTGGTTGATGAAGATCGTGATCAGGGCGAAGCCGCGCCAGAAGTCGATCGCGTTGGGGTCCCGCATCGTCGCGGCGGCTCCGAGTTTCGACGCATCAGGATGGCGGCGGCGGGAACGCGGCCCCTGATACGGCGCCGCATCGCTTCTGCAAAGGCGAACAAAGGTGGGGATCGCGCGGCCCGATCGAACCGGACGGTCACACCCGCGTTATGGCCCGGCACGGAGTTCCGCACCTATGACCCGCCCCCTCACCGCCCTCGGCCTCGCGATCCTCCTGCCGGTCCAGGCGACCGGCCCCGCGCTGGCTCAGGCCCAGACCGGCACCGGCGGCGGCCCCGCCTCCACGGCGACCGCCCCCAACACCTCGTCGGTCGGCCGCGTCATGCCGCCGAGCCGCGGCGCCGGTGCCGAGACGCCGGACGACCGGCGCGTGCGGACGCCGCGCGAGGCGGAGAACGACAAGCTCATGCGCAGCATCTGCATCGGCTGCGCCCCCCGATAAGGGGGCAGCGACGGGGCGGCGACCCCGCGCCGCCGGCGGCGCTACTTGCCGCGGCGCAGGCGCAGGTCGTCCTCGCTCTCGCGGGAGAGGCGCAGCAGGTTCTGCCCGTAGGCGGTCTTGGCGAACATCTCGCCGCGGGCCACGAGCTGGTCGCGGGTGATGAACTTCTGCAGGTAGGCGATCTCCTCCAGACACGCCACCTGCAGGCCCTGCCGGTTCTGCAGGGTGCGGACGAACTCGCTCGCCTCCAGCAGGCTGTCGTGGGTCCCGGTGTCGAGCCACGCGTAGCCGCGCGACATGCGCTCCACGTGCAGCTGGCCGCGCTGCAGGTAGGCCTCGTTGACGCTGGTGATCTCCAGCTCGCCCCGGGCCGAGGGCTTCACGTCGGCGGCGATGTCGAGCACCTGGTTGTCGTAGAAGTACAGGCCGGTCACCGCCCAGGTCGATTCCGGGTTCTGCGGCTTCTCGACGATCTTCGTCGGCCGCCCGGACTTGTCGAGGTTGACGACGCCGTAGGCCTGGGGGTTGTCGACGTGGTAGGCGAAGACGGTCGCGCCCTGCTTGCGGCTCGACGCGCGCTCCAGGAGCTCGCCCATGCCGGCGCCGAAGAACAGGTTGTCGCCGAGGATCAGCGCCACGTCGTCGTCGCCGACGAAGTCGCGCCCGATCACGAAGGCCTGGGCGAGGCCCTCCGGCCGCGGCTGCAGGGCGTAGGAGAACTTGAGGCCGAACTGCTCGCCGGTGCCGAACAGGCGCTTGTAGTTGTCGAGGTGCTCCGGCGACGAGATGATCAGGATCTCGCGGATGCCGGCGAGCATCAGCACCGAGACCGGGTAGTAGATCATCGGCTTGTCGTAGACCGGCAGGAGCTGCTTGTTGATCGACAGCGTGGCCGGGTGCAGGCGCGTGCCGGATCCGCCGGCCAGAACGATGCCCTTCATGGCTTGGAAACTCCCTCTGAGACCGGCCCGACGAGCCGGTCCAGGATGTCGTCGAGCGCCGCCTGCCAGGGCCGCGGCGCGATGCCGTAGGCGGCCGTGAGGCTGTCGGTGGACAGGCGCGAATTGGCCGGCCGCCGGGCCGGTGTCGGGTAGGCGGAGGTCGGAATGCCCTTGACCGGCACGGAGCGCCCGCCGCGCCGGGCCGAGCCCGCCACGATCGCCTCGGCGAAGCCGCACCACGTGGTGTCGCCCCGGTTCACGCAGTGGAACGTGCCGGTCGGCGCCTCCGGATCCGCGGCCATGGCCTGCGCGATCGTCGCGAGGGCCGCGGCGAGGTCGGCGGCCGAAGTCGGGCACCCGTGCTGGTCGTTCACCACGGTCAGCGCGTCGCGCTCCGCCGCGAGCCGCAGCATCGTCTTGACGAAGTTGCCCCGGTGCCGGCTCACCACCCAGGCGGTCCGCACGATGGTGTGGCGCGGGTTGCCGGTGCGCACCGCCAGCTCGCCGGCGGCCTTGCTGGCACCGTAGACGCTCTGCGGGTCGATCGGCGCGTCGGGCGCGTAGGCCCCGTCGGGCTTGGTCCCGGCGAAGACGTAGTCGGTCGAGACGTGCACCAGCGGGATTCGCTTGGCGGCGGTCGCGGCCGCCAGGATCGCCGGGGCCAGCGCGTTGAGGCGCCACGCCGCGACGACGTCGGACTCGGCCTTGTCGACCGCCGTGTAGGCGGCGGTGTTGATCACCGCCCGGTAGGCGCGGGCGGCGAGCGCTGCCGCGACGGCGTCCGCGTCGGTGATGTCGAGGTCCGCGCGGCCCGGCGCGTGGACGGTGACGCCGTCCGGCCAAGTCAGGGCCTGCAACTCGGTGCCGACCTGGCCGGCGCCGCCGAGGACGAGGACGTCCATCAGCCGTTGAGCCCCAGGCGCTCGCCCTTGTAGCGGCCCTCGCGGATCGGGCGCCACCAGCCCTCGTTGCCGAGGTACCACGCCACGGTCTCCTCCAGCGCCTGCTCGAAGGTCTTCTGCGGGCGCCAGCCGAGCTCGGTCTCGGCCTTGGTGCAGTCGATCGCGTAGCGCCGGTCGTGGCCCGGGCGGTCGGCCACGAAGCTGATCAGCTGCTCGTGCGGCGCGCCCTGCGGGCGCAGCCGGTCGAAGGCCGCGCACAGCGCCTTGACCACCGCGAGGTTGTTGCGCACCGCGCGGCCGCCCAGCAGGTAGGTCTCGCCGATCCGGCCGCGCTCCAGCACGGCCACGAGGCCCTTGGCGTGGTCCTCCACGTGGATCCAGTCGCGCTCGTTCAGGCCGTCGCCGTAGACGGGCAGCTTCTTGCCCTCGAGGGCGTTGAGGATCATCAGCGGGATCAGCTTCTCGGGGAAGTGACGCGGCCCGTAATTGTTCGAGCAGTTGGTCACCAGGACCGGCAGCCCGTAGGTCTCGTGCCAGGCGCGGGCGAGGTGGTCGGAGGCCGCCTTCGAGGCCGAGTAGGGCGAGCGCGGATCGTAGCGGCTCTCCTCCGTGAAGAACGCGTCCGGCGGCAGCGAGCCGTAGACCTCGTCGGTGGAGACGTGGAGGAAGCGGAAGGTCTTCCTCTCGGCCTCCGGCAGCGTCTCGTAATGGCCGCGGGCGCCGTCCAGCATGGTCTGCGTGCCGATCACGTTGGTGCGCACGAAGGCGCCCGGGTCGGTGATCGAGCGGTCGACGTGGCTCTCGGCGGCCAGGTGCATCACCGCCTCGGGCTTGAAGTCCGCGTAGGCCTTCTGCACGGCGGCGCGGTCGCAGATGTCGGCCTCGACCAGGCGATGGCGCGGGTTGTCGGCGAGCGGCGCCAGCGAGACCGGGTTGGCCGCGTAGGTCATCGCGTCGAGGGTGCAGACGTCGTGGCCGAGATCGTTGACGAGGTGCAGCACCAGCGCCGAGCCGATGAAGCCGCAGCCTCCGGTCACCAGGATGCGCATGGTGGATTACCTCTTCGGATCGATCGAGAACTGAGAAAGCCGGGGCAGCCTAAGACCGGCCGTCGTGACAAAATTGCGGCCGGGCCGCGCTCTTCAGAAGACGCGGCCGAGATCGGCGAGCTTCGGCGCCCGGCGATCCTTGTCGGACAGGATCGCCGCCTCGCCGGAGACCGGCCACGGGATCCCGATCGCCGGATCGTTCCAGAACAGCGCGCGGTCGTGCTCGGGGCTGTAGTAGTCGTCGACCTTGTAGGCGACCATGACGTCGGGCGTCAGGGTGCAGAAGCCGTGCGCGAAGCCGTGCGGGATGTAGAGCTGCTCGCCGTTCTCGGCGTCGAGCGTGACGGCGACGTACTTCCCGTAGGTCGGCGAGTCGCTGCGGATGTCGACCGCGACGTCGAGGATCGCGCCCTGCAGCACGCGGATCAGCTTGGCCTGCGCGCGGGGGGCGATCTGGAAGTGCAGGCCGCGGACCGTCCCCTGCGGGGCCGAGAAGGACTGGTTGTCCTGCACGAAGGGCGTGGTGATGCCGGCCCGCGCCAGGGTGTCGGCCCGGAAGGTCTCCGAGAACCAGCCCCGCGCGTCGCCGAAGCGCTTCAGGACGATGCGCTTCACGTCCGGGATCTCGGTCTCGATGACGTCCATGCCAGCGCCCTTCTTGCGGATCCCGTCGCGAGGTCCAGCGGACGTCTCCGCGTCGGTCGTTCCGGGTCGCGCGCCCGCCTCGCCGACCACAACCTCGGTGATGCACCGCGACTTCCGGTCATTCGCCGTCCGTGTCAAGGCGTGCGGGCTGCGGTGGCGTGCACGAGGGGAGCCGATGACGGGCGGAGCCGGACCCGCGGTGGACGGCCTGCTGCGTGCCCAGCTGGCCGATCCGGCCTGCACGTGGAGCCTCGGCGGCTACGGAGCCGCCGCCGTGTTCGTGCGGGAACCCGACGAGCCGGCACGGCCCCTCGAGGACGACGCGATCGGGCTCCGCACGGCCCGCGGCGCGCTCGCGGTCCGGGCGCATCCGGATCTCAGGCCGTTCGCCTACGAGACCGGCTTCGCCGACGGCTGGAGCCAGGCGGTCGCGCTCTGCCTTCCCGAGGCCGCCTCCGCGATGGGCCGGCGCACCGTTCTGACCGAACTGGGTTCCGACGGGGCGGCAATCCGGCCGGAGGACCGCGCCGCGCGCCTGTTCGATCTCGGCCTCGGTCTGCGCGCCGCGGATGCCTGCATCCGGACCGCCGACCCCGCGCGGATCACCCGCTTGCGGGCGCTGGCGGGCCGACCGCTCCTCGCCGCCGGCGCCGCGGCGATGCCGTCCGCTGTCATCTCGGGCCTGGACCAGATCGTCATCACCCGCATCGGTCGCGTCGAGGTCTTCGCGCCGGAGGCCGATCGGGCGGCCGCGGGGCCCGGCCCGCGGTGCCACCTGCTGCCGCAACTCCTGCGACTCGCACGCACGCACGCGGCCACCGCGCCGATCCCGCCGGGTTGGATACCCTGCGGGACGCTGCATCCGGCCCATCCCGCGCGGGACGGGGCCGGGCGACCGGTCCCGTTCGATGCCGGGCGCCACGCCGCGTTCGGACGCGTCCTCGACCGATGGGGCGATCCCGCGCTGGTGGCCCTGCGCCGCGCCGTGCTGGACGGCCAGGATCCCGATCCGCCGCGCGCGGGCGGACGGTTCGCGCGCTCGGCGATCCGCGCGGCGCGCGCCCAGCGGGGGGCTATCGTCAGGTAGTGCCGTCCCCAATCGCGTCCTGACGGTTCGGAGAGACGGCGATCCCGGTCGAGACAACCGCGCCGTAACCCCCTCTCCCGTGCGGGAGAGGGTCGGGGTGAGGGACGAGACGCTTCAGGATCAGGCGCGCTCTCGGGTTGCCGACAGGCCGCGACTCGTCCGGATGGCCCTGATCCCTCACCCTGTCCCTCTCCCGCACGGGAGAGGGGACCGGCGCCTCGTGCGACACCGGCTTGGCGATCACTTCGTCCGAACCCAATCCCGGGACCAAATCCAGGCCTCTCAGGGAATGCCGATCATCTTGTGGGTCTGCAGCGAGAGCCGCCAGCGGGCGTCCCGGCGGCAATAGGCGATCGCCGCCTCGGTGCTGGCGACCCGGTCGGGGCCGTCCATGGGCTGGAGGAAGCGGTGCTGGAAGGCGAGATCCACGAAGGCCGCGGGATCGGCGTCCGCCTGCGGGTAGACGAGCTTCAGCTCGTGGCCGGAGACCTGTGCGAGGGCGTTGCTCCCCTTGGGGCTGACGCAGATCCAGTCGACCCCCGGGGGCGCCGGCAGCGTGCCGTTGGTCTCGATCGCGATCTCGAACCCGGCCGCGTGGACGGCCTCGATCAGCGGCGTGTCGAGCTGGAGCAGCGGCTCGCCGCCGGTGAAGACGACGTAGCGGTTCGCGGTGCCGCCCGCCCAGGTGGCGGCGATCGCGTCGGCGAGGGCGGCCGCGTCCGCGAAGCGCCCGCCGCCCTCCCCGTCCATCCCGATGAAATCGGTGTCGCAGAACCGGCAGGCCGCGGCGGCGCGATCGGCCTCGCGCCCGGACCAGAGGTTGCATCCGGCGAACCGGCAGAACACGGCGGCACGGCCCGCCTGCGCGCCCTCGCCCTGGAGCGTGTGGAAGATCTCCTTGACCGCGTAAGCCACAACCGTCCCAGTCACCGTCGCGCGCGATCCGGCTTGCGCGCCCGGCCTGCACATAAGCCGTGCCGCCCGCGCGGGCCACCGACAACCGCGCCGTGCAGACCCGCGATGTGATCTCGCCTTGCTCTTGCCACGGTAGGCTCGTTCATGCCGAGATGCAGTCCGGCGATCGCCTTTCGGCCGTCCGGGCTGCGCCGCTCTCCGGCTGGCCGGCCGGAAATCCGACGCCCCCAGGGCGTCGATCCAGGCGATCCTCTGACGAGTCGGGCTCGAATGTCCTCTTCTCTCTACCGACGCCTCACCGTCGGGCTTGCGGCGCTGACGGGTCTGCTCGGGGCGGGCCTGGTCGGGATCGGCGCCGCGAACGCCGTGACGGTGCCGATCCTCGTGGCCGACGTGGATTCGGGCAAGGTCATCTACGCGCAGGCGCCGACCGATCCCTGGTACCCGGCCTCGATCACGAAGCTGATGACGACCTACGTCGCCCTGGACCTCGTCCGCCAGGGCAAGGTTTCGCTCGACTCGATGATCACCATCTCGGCCGCCGCCGCCGCCGAGCCGCCCTCGAAGATGGGCTTCAAGCCGGGCACGCAGCTCACCCTCGACAACGCCCTGAAGATCATCATGGTCAAGTCGGCGAACGACGTCGCCTACGCGATCGGCGAGTCGCTCGGGGGATCCGTCGAGAACTTCGCCGCGCTGATGAACGAGACCGGGCAGCGGATCGGCATGCACGACAGCCGCTGGTTCAACCCGAACGGCCTGCCCGACCCGCGCCAGTGGACCTCCGCCCGCGACATGGCGGTCCTCGCCCGGGCGCTGATCCGCGACTTCCCGGATTCCCACGACCTGTTCTCGATCTCGGCGATCCAGTTCGGCCGCGCCGTGATGGCGAACCACAACGGCCTGCTCGGGCGCTATCCTGGCACGGACGGGATGAAGACGGGTTTCATCTGCTCGGGCGGCTTCAACGTCGTGGCGACCGCCACGCGCAACGGCCGGCGGATCGTCACCATCGTGATGGGGCAGCCGACCCCGCGCGAGCGCGACGTGAAGACCGCCGACCTGTTCGACTACGCCTTCGGCCAGAGCGCCGGCTGGACCAGCCCGACCCTCGACGCGCTGCCGGCCTCCGCGATCCCGGCGCCGCCGGACATGCGTCCCTTCGTGTGCGGCGGCAAGAAGCCCCCGGCCATCGAGGACGGTCCCGGCGCGCTGAGCGCCCCCGGTTCGGCCGCGCAGCTGATCGGCGGCTCGGCGGCGAACTCGCCGGCGCTGGCGCTCGCCGCGTTCTCCAACCCGGCCCTGCGGGCGCGGTCCCTGCCGCCGCGGGCGCCGCTCCAGCCGATCGCCGTCTGGGTCGGTCGCAACCCGGCCGAGGGCCAGCAGATCCTCGAGGCGCAGGAGGCCGAGCAGAAGGCCGCCGCCGCCAACACCCGCGCCGCCAAGCTCGAGGCCGCCAAGGCCAAGCGCGCGGCGGCCCTCGAGGCGGCCAAGCAGGCGCGCGCGGCGCGCCTGGAGCGGGCCGAGGCCGCGAAGGCGGCCGCCAAATCCGCTCCCAAGGTCGCCGCGAAGCCGGGCCACGGCGTGCCGCGGAACGCCAGCGCCTACACGTCGGACGTCACGCCCGGGATGCCGGAGGCCAAGCCCGGGAAGGGCCTGACCAAGCCGGCGCCGAAGGCGGCCGCCCACAAGCCGGCGCCCGCCAAGGCCGATACGACGTCCCACAAGGCGGCGGCCAAGGCCCCGGCCAGGAAGCCGGCCGCCAAGAAGGCGGCGGCCGACGAGTAGGCCCACTCCGGTGCTCGGCGCACCGCCACGTTGCCGCGGAGGCCGCCACACCCCACTTCGTCGCCCATGTCGCCGCCTCTGTCAGAGACCCCCGCCCCCGCTCCGGACCCGCGCCGCCCGGAGCCGATCCCGCTGACCGTGCTCACCGGCTTCCTCGGAGCCGGGAAGACCACCCTGCTGAACCGGCTGCTGCGCGATCCCGCGCTCGTCGACACGGTGGTGATCGTCAACGAGTTCGGCGAGATCGGCCTGGACCACCTGCTGATCGAGACCGTCGACGAGGACATGATCCTGCTCGGCGCCGGCTGCCTGTGCTGCACGGTGCGGGGCGACCTGATCGCGACCCTCGAGGATCTGCTGCGCAAGCGCGACAACGGCCGGATCCGGCCGTTCCGCCGGGTCGTGATCGAGACGACGGGCCTCGCCGATCCGGCGCCGATCCTGCACGCGCTGATCTACCATCCCTATCTGGTGCTGCGGTACCGTCTCCAGGCCGTGGTGACGGTGGTGGACGCGGCCACCGGCGCCGCGACCCTCGACGCCCACCCGGAAGCCCTGCGGCAGGCCGCGGTCGCCGACCGGATCGTGCTGACCAAGGCCGACCTCGCGGGCGACCTCTCGGGGATCCGCGCGCGCCTCGCGGCGCTCAACCCGGCCGCCCCGATCGTCGCGCCCGACGCCCCCGCGGACACGCTCCTCGGCGGCCTGTTCGGCCTCGACGGCAAGACCGCCGACGTGCGCGCGTGGCTCGGCGACGCGGCGCTGGAGCAGGCGCATCACCGCCACGCCGACGTGAACCGCCACGACGCGTCGATCCGGGCGATCTGCCTGACCAGCGCGGCGCCCGTGCCGCGCCCCGCCTTCGAGATGTTCATGGATCTCCTGCGCTCCGGCCACGGGCCGAAGCTGCTCCGGTTCAAGGGCCTCGTCGCCCTCGCCGACGATCCCGAGCGGCCCCTCGTCGTCCACGGCGTCCAGCACGTGTTCCACGCGCCGGTCACCCTGCCGGCCTGGCCGGATCCCGACCACACCTCGCGCCTCATCCTGATCCTGCGCGACCTCGATCCGGCCTTCGTGCGCCAGCTCTGGGACGCCTTCCTCGGCCGCCCCCGGGTCGACGCGCCGGATGCCACCGCCCTCTTCGACAATCCCCTGGCGATCCCCGGCCCCTGACGCCGGCGGTCGGCACCGTCCTTGAAGCCCTCGACGCGAAGGGCGCCCCGGAGGCGCCGGATCGTCCCGGATCGGGACGGGTCGTCGAGAGGCAGGACACGCGGATGGTGCGACGCTTCACCGTGATACAGGGCGGGCTCACCGAGCGGCCGGACCGCGCGGCGGATCCGGAAGCCGGAGCCGGCGCCGAGGACGGCGCCGAGACCGGGACCTGGCGGGTCGATCTGCGGCGACCCGATGCCGTCGACGCGGCCTCCGTCGCCGCGTGGCGGGCCATGCTCGTGCGCAACGCGGTGACCGACCCGCTGCGCGACCCGGATCACCTCCTCCCGCTCGCCCAGCACCGCCCGGCCGGTCGTCCCGTCGCCGTCGCCCTCGCCTGGAGCCGCGACGCGCGCGACGGCCACGAGACCCTGCGCGGCGTGGTCCCGCTGGCGATGCCGCATCCGGTCTGGGGCGGCCGCGCCCGGCCCTGGGAGCCCGCCGAGCCCGACGCGGCCGCCCTCGTGGAGCGCGCGGCCGCGGAGGCCGTCGACCGGGCGCTGCGGGAGCGGCTCGGGGCGCTGCGCCGCCCGCTCCGACTCGTCGGCCAGTCCGCACCCGCCCCGGATCCGGAGCCGCGGCGCCCCGTCCTGGCGGCCAGCCGCCCGGCGCGTTCCCGGCCGATCCCGGCCGGGAACCTGCTCGGCGTGCGTCCCGAGGGCTGGGAGCCCGCGGAGACCGAGATGCTCGCCGTCACCGAGCCGGAAGCGGTCCGCGACGCGGTCGAGACCTTCCTCGCCCTCGACGCCCGCACGGCCGCGCGGCCGATCATCGCCGACCCGGCCGAGGCGTCGCTGGTGCGTGTGGTCACCCGGCTGTTCGCCCGCCGCGGCGCGCTGCGGGTCGAGTTCCGCCGGCGGGCCGGCGCGGTGGTCGCCGGGACGCTCCACCTGTGCGCCGGCGCCAACGCGGTGCCCTGGCGCCGCGCCCGGGCCTGAGTGGTCGGTGAGCGGTCAATCCGCCGCGTCCGGGGCGCCTGTCGACGGGGGCGGCGAACCCTAGCTGGCCGACATGACCCGCGACCTGCCCCACGGCGTTCGACCCGCTCCGCGCCGGAAGGCGGCCGCACGGACTGTGCCGCGCTCGCGCGGGGCGGGCGAGGCCGATCGGGTGGCCGCCATCCTCGCGCGCCTCGCCGAGCTGGACCCGGATCCGAAGGCCGGATTCGACCGCACCGACCCGTTCCGCCTGCTCGTGACCGTGCTGCTCTCGGCCCAGTCCACCGGCCCGACCGTCTCGCGGATCGCGGACGCGCTGTTCGCCGAGGCCCGCGATCCCGCTGCCATGGCGGCCCTGGGGGAGGCCCGGATCACCGAGATCGTCCGGCCAGTCGGGCTCGGGCCCTCCAAGGCGCGCAACATCGTCAGGCTGTCGGCGGTCCTGCTCGCGGAGCACGGCGGCGCCGTCCCGCGCAGCGCCGCGGAGATGCGCCGCCTGCCGGGGATCGGCCGCAAGAGCGCCGAGGTCACGGCGAACTTCGCCTTCCACGAGCTGGTGATCGCGGTCGACACCCACATCTTCCGGATCGCGAACCGGATCCCCCTCGCCCCGGGCGCGACGGTCGACGCGGTGGCCGACGGCCTCGCCCGAAGCGTGCCGGACGCGTTCAAGGACAACGCCCATGTCTGGCTGTTCCGGCACGGGCGCGACACCTGCACGGCCCGGAAGCCCGCCTGCCCCCGGTGCCCGGTCTCCGACCTGTGCGCGTGGCCGGGCAAGGCGACGGCCTAGACGCTACTCGTCCTCGCCGAAGCGGTTGGCCAGCAGGGCCTCGATGGCGTCGAGGCAGCTCTCCGCGTCCGGGCCGACGGCGGTGACGGCGATGCGTGTGCCCATGGCGGCGCCGAGCGTCAGCAGGCCCATGATCGAGCGTCCGCCGACTGTCTCGCCGGCCCGGGTGACCGTCACGGCGGCGTCGTAGCGCTCCACGGTCTGCACGAACTTCGCGGAGGCGCGGGCGTGGAGGCCCCGCCTGTTGATGATCGGGAGCTTGCGGATAAGGCCGCCCTCCGGAACCGGCGGATCGTCATCGGTCTCGAAAAGCTCGTCCATCGCCCGTGGTGTTTCCCGCCCGATCGGCGGCCCTGGCGGCCGCTCGTCCCGAACCTAAACCATTGACCGGGCGTGTCGATCCCGCAGCCCCGCGGGCGCGGTGGAACGGGCAGCTGTGTGACCGTGCCGGCTACCACTCGTACTCGGCGCCGACGCCGAGGCTGGTGCGGCCGTCGGTCCCGGCCTCGCCCTTCAGCTTGATCCGGCGGGTGACGTCGAAGTCGACCCCGACGGCGGTGTCGGCGGGCTTCGCCCCGGCCTTCACGCCGACGCTGACCCGATCCGAGATGTAGCGCGAGGCGCCGATCGCCGGCCCGCCGCTCGCGCCGGTGGAGACGTCGAGGCTGTCGAGGCCGAGGCTCTTGCGCGCCTGCTCGAACACGTCCGGACCGGCGGCGCCCCCCGAGAGCTGGGCGACCGCCTGGGCGAGCTGCAGCGCCTGGAACGGCGACAGGCCGGCCGAGGCCTTCTTGAACAGGATCCGCGACAGGATCTCGTCCTGCGGCAGTACCGGATCCGAGGTCAGGGAGAATTGCGGCGCGTCCGCGAAGCCCGAGACCGCGATGCGGGCGGTCACGTCGGTGGCCTTGGTCTCGGCGACGAAATCGAGCTCCGGCGTGGTCAGGCTGCCGGCGAAGGTCAGCCGGCCGCGGCTGAAATCCAGGCGCTGGCCCACGAGCTCGAACTGTCCGCGCCGCAGCGAGAACGCGCCGTTGGCGTTGGGCGACGCCGAGGTGCCGGTCGCGCGCAGCGCACCGCCGAGTTCCGCGTCGATGCCGCGCCCGCGCACGAAGATGCGGCTCGGCGCGTCGATCGTCACGTCGAGGGTGGCGTCGAACGGGACGGCCGGCTTCCCGCCCCGTCGCCCGGACCGGGTCGCGGCCTTCCGCTCCGCCCGCTGCGCCAGACGCGCCTTCAGGGCCGGCGGCGTGTTGACGTGGCGGACGCCCGGCAGCGGCCGGATGGTGGCCGGCAGCCGGTCCGGAACCGCGACGTCGATCGACACGACGTTCACCCGGCCGGCGATCCGCGGCGTCCGCGCCAGCGGCCCCGCCAGCGTGATGTCGACGCTCGACACGGCCGTCATCAGAGGGCTCGAGACGAGTTCGGCCTTGTCGGCGACGACGTGGAAATTGCCCGGGAAGTCGGGCGCGAGGGAGACGCGGCCGGTGACGGAGACCTGACCGCCGTTGCGGGCGGTCGCGGTCAGGCGCTCGACCACGACGCTGTCGCCGCGGCCGGTGACGCGACCCTCGATCCCGGTGAAGCGGAGCCCGTTCAGCGGATCGGTGAAGCTCCCGCCGCTCAGCACCGCCGCGCCCTGGGCCCGCGGCGCCGCGAGCGTGCCGGTGACGCCGCCGTCGATGGCGATCTTGCCGGTGACGCTCTGGCCGCCGACGCTCAGGAGGGAATTGGCGAGGGCGGCGTCGAGTGTCCCGCGCGCGCGCAGGTCCAGCGGACCCCCGGCCTCCAAGGGCAGCGACCCGGAGACCGTCAGGGCGACGCCGCGCCCGGCCGTGACCCGCCCGTCCAGGCTCGCCTGCCCGTCCGACAGCGTGCCCTTGGCGGTCGCGTCGATCGCCGGCAAGCCGGCCTGCCGCGTCTGCGGGGCGACGAGCTTGGCGACGCTGACCGCGTAGCGCCCCTCCGGCCGCGTCGCGGGGCCGCGGAGATCCGCCTCCCCGTCCAGGGTCCCCGAGAGGGCGATGCTCGGTGCGGCGATCCGGGCGAGCGACAGGGGCAGCAACCGGATCGCCACCTTGAGGTCGAGATCCCGCCCGGCGCGGCCCGCGACCGTGACGCGGCCGGAGCCCGCCGCGATCGACAGGCCGTCGATCACCGCGCCGCCGTCCCGGAGGGTGATCGCCGCCGGCCCGGTGAGGGCGAAGCGGTCGTTGCCGCGGGCCGCCGACAGGCGCTGGATCTCGATCCGCGTGTCCGCGGCCGGGACGACCCGCGCGGCACCGTCGAGCGTGAAGCCGCGCGCGCGGGCGGTGAGGCTCACGTCGCTGAAGGCGGGCGTGCCGTTCGCGAGGAGCCGGATCGTGTCGACCTGCTGGCCGGCGGCCACGAGCCGGTCGGCCTCGACGCGCCCGTCGAGGACCGGGTGGGCGCGCAGGTCTCGTCCCGAGAGGTCCGCGTCGAGCCGCGCGAGGGCGGTCTCGCCGTAGCGGAGACCGGCCCCGGTGGCGCGGACGGTCACGTCCTGGCGCCCGCCGTCGCGGGCGAGGGTCAGTGCGGCGTCGAGGCGGCCCGCGACCGGTTCCGGGACCAGGGGCGCGATGTCTGTCAGGTCGCCGGCCCGCACGGTGAGTGCGCCGGCCGACAGCCACGTGTCGGCCGCGACCGTCGCCTGGCCGGCGACGGAGACCGAGCCGAGATCGAGGCCGAGCCGGTCGAGGACCCAGTCCCCGCCGACGCGCGCGAGGTGCGCGCCGCCGGTCAGCGGCTTGCCGCCGACATCGCCGCCGAGCCGGACCGTGCCGTCCGGCGCGAGGAGGGCGTCCCGCAGGACCGCCTCGACGCGCAGGTCCCGGATCGGCTTGCCGGCCGCGGTGGCGGAGGGCGCCGTCAGGGTCGCGGTCACGTCCGGACGCTCCAGGGATCCGGTCAGGCGCGCGTCGATGCCGGCCCTGCCGGTGAGGCGCCCGTCGAGATCCGCGAGGCTCTTGAGGTCGATCCTGCCGGTGACGTCCGCGCGGGTCGCCGTCGCCTCGCCCTGCAGGGTCGCGGTGACGCCGGAGCCTTCGAGGCGCAGATGGTCGAAGCCGTACCCGTCGAAGGTCTGGGAGACGCGCCCCTGGAGGCTCGGCGCGCGGCCGAGTGTGCGGTCGGCCGCCCGGATCCCGGTGACGACGCCGCTCGTCGTCACGGCGAGGTCGGCGGCGACGGCCTTGCGCGCCGGATCGCCGCTGAGCCGCGCCTTGGCGTCGAGGCTGCCCGCGAGACCCTGGCCCGCGAGGCCCGAGAAGACGGAGAGGTCCGGCAGCGCCGCGTCCACGGTGCCGGTCAGGGTGTTCTGGCCGACCCGGCCGGCATAGGCGGCCCGCGCCGTGTCGGAATCGAGGTTGAGCGCCGCGATATCGAGAACGCCGTCGGCGCCGGCCGAGGCCCGGAGCGTCACGGTGGCCCGGCTGCCGATCGCCCGGCGCAGGGCCGGGTCGGCGAGCTTCAGGCCGTCGACCCGGCCGTCCGCCGCGATGGCGAAACGCTGCGCCGACGGCTCGCCCTGCGGGTCGATGCCGAGGCTGGCCTCGATCCGGTCCAGGCTGGAATCGCGGCTGCGCAGGGCGGCCGCGTCTAGACGGCCCCGGACGGTGGGCGCCGCCAGCGGTCCCTTGAGGCTGCCGTCGAAGACGAGCTTGCCGATCTCGGCCTCGCCGGCCCGGGTGACGTCGCCCTCCGTCGGCAGGGCGCGCGCCTGCAACGTCAGGTCGGCGACCCGGTCGCGGGTGAGGCTGCCGCCGGCCGTCAGGCGCGCCGTGCGGGAGGTCAGCTCCAGCCGGTCGATCCGGAAGGCGCCGCTATCCGCGAAGGCGAGGCCGCCGTCGAGCTTGGTGGTGCCGGCGAAGACCGCCGCCGCCGGACCGGGCATCAGCCCCTCGATCCGGGCCGCGAGGTCGAGGGCGAGGCGCCGCTCGGCCCCGATGCGGGAGATCTTCGCCCCGCCCCTGGCGCCGATGTCGGGACCGGCCGTGAAGTCGAGCTTGGCCACCCAGGCATCCAGTGTCCCGGTCCCGTCGAGCGCGAAGTCGATCGGCGGGGTGCCGGGCAGGTTGGCGGCCTTCGAGAGCAGGCCGCCCGCCGGCTCGACCAGGTTCGCCTTGAGTTCAAGCCGCTCGCCGTTCGGCACGAACAGCAGCGACAGCAGGAAGCGGCCCGGCGCGTCGAGGCGCTGCGCCCTCGCCTGCAGGTCGAGCCCCTCGCTGGCGGCGCCGAGCTTCGCCCGGCCCTCCGCCGACAGCCGCGCCGGCTGCCCGGCCACCGCCTCGCCCAGCGTCAGCTCGGCCAGCTTGAACCCCTTGATCTCGACCTTGACCGGCAGGTCCGGGAGGAGCCGCCCGTCGGGCTTGGCCTCGGGCGGCGGCGGTCCGGGGATCGGGCGGCGCAGCACGTCGAGATGCCCGATCTCGAGGCTGTCGACCTCCAGCCGTCCCGACAGGAGGGCCAGCCGCCGCCAGACGATGCGGGCCCGGTCGAGCTTCAGCCAGACGCCGTCGCGGTCGCTGATCGCCACGTCCCGGATGGTCGCGTCCGAGGACAGGGCGCCGTCGATGGCGCCGATCGCCACCCGCGACGAGGGCGTCGACAGGGCGCGGGACAGGAGGCCGCCGAGGACGGACTTGTCGCCCTCGTCGGCGCGCGTCGCCGCGAAGGTCCAGGGCAGCAGGGCGAGGCAGACCAGGACGAGCGCCAGGCTCCACCGGCCGGGACGGGCGGTCGGACGCGCGGTGCGCGGCGTGAGTCCGGTTCGGAACACCATTCAGAACGCCTGCCCCAGGCTGAGATACAGGACGGCGGGACGCACGTGTCCGCCCTTGTAGGGGTCGAGCGGGAAGGCGACGTCCGCGCGGATCGGCCCGATGCCGGTGTAGTAGCGCAGGCCGATGCCCACGGATTTGCGGATCTTCTCGTCGAAATCCGGCGTCGCCGAGGCGAAGGCGGTGCCCGCGTCGAAGAACGGCACCACGCCGATCGTGTCGGTGACCTTGATGCGCGCCTCGAGCGAGGCCTCCAGCAGGCTGCGGCCGCCGATCGGCAGGTTGAAGGGGCCGATCGGCCCGAGGGTCCGGTACGGGTAGCCCCGCACCGAGCCGCCGCCGCCCGCGAAGAACCTGAAATTGTCGGGGATCTCCCCCAGCGGCGCCCCCGAGACCGATCCGAAGCCGACGCGGCCGGCCAGGATCACGCGGGCCTCGTCGTCGAGGGCGTAGTAGGTGGAGCCCTGCGCCTTGGCCACGACGATGCCGGGCGACGAGATCGCGCCGGGATAGACCGCGAGCGACGCGAGGGCCCGGACGCCCCGCGTCGGATCGAGGAGGCTGTCGGTGGAATCGTAGGTCACGGAGGCTGGCACGCCGATCAGCCGGTAATTGACCGTGCCGAGGGCGTCCTTCGACCGGCCCGCCTGCGCGTCGAGCCCGATCTGCGCCGAGAACGTGTCCGAGAACCGGTGGCGGATCGCCCCCGAGACGCCGCCCCCGTCCACGAGGTAGCTCTGCTGCACCTCTCGGGTGATGAAGGCGTTGGCGAGAAAGTCGTTGCGCGTCCCCCAAAGGGCCGGCTGGACGTAGGTCGCAGAGAGGCGGCCGCCGAGGCCGTTCGTGCCGATCCCCGCGAGCTTGCGCTGGTTGGCGAACGGGTCGTTGCCGAGACCCAGATAGTAGATGTCGGCATCCACCCGGAAGGACTCGCCGCCACCGAACAGGTTGCGGTTGGCGTAGTAGGCCCGCACGCCCGGCCCGTCGACCGTGGAGTAGCGCGCCGAGACGCCCACGAGGTTGCGCTCGCGCTCGGTGACCGCGACGAACAGCGGCAGGTTCCCGTCGCCGTCGAGTGTCGTCCCCTCGCGGACCCGCACGCCGCCGATCCCCTCGATCCGCGCCACCGACCGGCGGATCGCCGCCACCGCCTGGGGTGAGTACGGGTCGCCCGGCTCGGCGTAGATGAAGGACCGGATGGTGGCCGGGTCGATGCCCGGCGCTCCGCTGATGGCGACCGGGCCGAGTCCGGCCACCGGGCCCGGCGCCACCGTGAAGGTCACGTCCATCACGTGGGCGGCATCGTCCACCACGGGGTCGCGGGCGATCACCTTGGCGAAGGGATGGCCCTGCGCGCGGAACTGGTCGACGATCTGCGCTTCCCGCGCCAGCACCGTGGCCGAGCGCGCGGGAACGTCGTCGTCGACGCGTGTGACCCGCGCGGGTAGCGCGGAGTCCGGGAACGGGTTGCCCGCCGGATCGCGCGCGGTGATCCGGCGCAGCTGGTAGAGGGGCCCGAGATCCACCGCGATCCGTACCGGGACGAGGCCGCGGTTGCGCCACGCCTCCGCGGCACCGACCGCGGTCGCCGCCTGGCCCGGCACGGGCGCTCCGTCGATCCGGATCGACACCGTTCCCTGATAGTAGCCGTAGCCCGACAGGACGTCGGCGAGCTTGGCGCGGTCGGTCTCGGCCCGGCGCAGCAGGCCCTCGCCGTCGGGCGGCGGCTCCTGCCGCAGGCGATAGAGGGTGGACGTGTCCTGCAGGGCCCGCAGCACGTCGGAATCGTCCGTGCCGGTGATCCGCAGCGTGTACGGAAGCGCTGTCGCGCTCGGTGGCGGCGGCTCCGGCTCGCTGCCGAACAGGCCGAACAGGTCGAAGGCGCGCGCGGGTTGGCTCCCCGCGGCGACCAGCAGGGCCAGGGCCAGGGCGACCAGCCTCGGCGGCGATGCGCGAAGCATCACCGGTCGGCCTGGACGATGAGAGGGAGCGGAGACGCGCAAACCGCGCTCTTCAGCTCCGATCGAGGTCGGCCGTGCCGCCTGCCTGTGAGATCATTGCCGCTCCCCCCTTACGCCGTATCACGACGTACCCCACCGCATCTTAAGGCCAGGTGCCTGCGAGGCCAACACCGCCAAGGTCGCGGCCGGGCGACCGCGCCCAGGATCCGGTTCGGCCGCTCTCGATGAGACTGGCCGGCGATGGGCTTCGACGCGCGTGATGCACGCGGCACAGACCGCGAACCCGGGGCGGCGCGGTGCTCGGACCCCCTCCCCTCGCGGAGGGCAGGCCCTGTCGCGGAGCGTATCCGCGCCACGAGCGGGTCCACGCGACTTACTGCCACAACGCAAAACCCGCCGCGCTGTTGAGCGCGGCGGGTTCCGTGTGTCGGATTTGGTTGCGGGGACAGGATTTGAACCTGTGACCTTCAGGTTATGAGCCTGACGAGCTACCGGGCTGCTCCACCCCGCGCCAAGTCTGTACGGCTGGTCCGGGTCGACGCGGGCTCTGTGTGAGCGTGCGCCGTGTCCGGGGGCCGGATCGGTGTTCGTGTCGAGGGAAGGTGTGTGTATTGCGATGGGCGGGTCTGGCGGCGACCGACTCTCCCGTGTCTTGAGACACAGTACCATGGGCGCTGGCGTGTTTAACGGCCGAGTTCGAGATGG
>NZ_LMPY01000090.1:0-2085 GCF_001424445.1 Methylobacterium sp. Leaf361
CTACGTGATCAAGGTCCCGTACTGCCTGCGCGTCACCGAGGAGCAGCGGATCTACGAGAAGCTGATCTCCGGCTCGGAGCTGTCGGACGCGGCCTGCGCGCCCGGCACGCTGGAGATGCTGGCGCGGTTCTCGGTGCTGTCGCGGCTGCGCGAGCACGCCAATTCCAACGTCTTCTCGAAGATGCGGGTCTACGACGGCGAGAGCCTGCGCGAGGTCGATCCCCGCGCCCGCTCGATGCAGAAATACAAGGATATGGGTCTAAACAAATCCATCGCGGTTTTAGCAGTCATATCCAGCCTGCGAAGACGGTCCAACATGGAAAATTATCGAGGAATTATAAGGGGACCGCCCCAATAAGCATCCGAAACTGATGGAGTCTTCTGAGCTTTACGATGTTAAATTGTAAAGACCGGAAAGTTATGTGCGAAATCCGGTCTTGCGGTCGAAGATAAGTCGACCACAGCAACATATTGGCTGAAAATAAGCCAATCATCATACTAGTGGGGAAGGTCTTCAAAGGTCGTGGGCAAACACGGCCGATCGAAAACCTTCCCCGAGTCGGAGGCTGTCGTTTGCAGACGACAAACCTCCTAGAGCCATCAAACTGAAGCCTGCGAGGACATCATGTTGAGGCCCAGCGGTATTCCTGTCGGGACGCTAGGTGCGTCCGCCGTGACGGCAGGGGCTTACCACCTTATTGAGCTGCCGATCAAACTCTATCCCGATGGGGTGTACCCCTATCTCGGCTTGTGCCACCAAACGGCAATGCTTCTAGAGAGTGCAAGCTGGTCGTTCTTGGTATTTGGCATTGTTCACATATTGTGGCATGTGATTCCTAGTATAGCTCGTGTAATGATCTATACAGGTGTCGCAATTGAGCAATCACATCACAATATTAATAGGAAATTACATTATGCTACGATCAAGATAAGAGAAAATATGGCCAACAAGATCAGCCCGAAAGAGGGGAATAGACACAAAGACGGATGAAAATTTTGTCGATGTATTCGTACCAGATGAACGCCAAGCCGCGGCCAGCGCCGGCAAGAATGCGGATAAGATCTCCACCCGCTTCGCCTTCAAGGTGCTGGCCGCGACCTTAAACCACGACATGATCGAGGTCTCGGCCGATCCGGTGCATCTGATGTACCTGCTGGAGCAATCGCTACTACGCCGCGAGCGGCTCCCGCCCGAGACCGAGAAGAAGTATCTATAATTCATAAGACCGAGCTGGCCCCGCGCTACGCGAAGTTCATCAGCCGCGAGATCCAGAAGGCCTACCTCGAATCGTACCACCATTACGGGCAGAAACTGTTCGACCGGTACATCGACTACGCCGACGCCTGGATCGAGGACCAGGACTTCAAGGACGCCGAGACCGGCCAGCTCCTGAACCAGGAGCTGACCAAGATCGAGAAGCCCGCCGGGATCGCCAACCCGAAGGGTTTCCGCAACAAGGTAGTGGAGTTCGCCCTGCGCTCCCGAGCGCAGCACGGCGACCGCAACCCGAGCTGGACCTCCTACGAGAAGCTGTGCGAGGCGATCGAGCGGCGGATGTTCTCCCAGTTGGAGGAGCTGCTGCCGGTGATCTCGTTCGGCTCCAAGAAGGATGGCGAGACCGAGAAGAAGCACGGCGAGTTCGTCGAGCGCATGGTGGAGGGTGACACGATCAAGCGTCCGCCGGAGCGGCGGTGGCGGGCGCGGCTGCGACGAGGGCGGGGCAAACAGCGAGGAAGCGCTCCGCATCGTGCTGATGTTCTGCCTGATAGACGTGTCCGGCTCGATGATCGAGCACATGATGGACCTCGCCAAACGGTTCTACATCCTGCTGCACATCTTCCTGACGCGCCGCTACCGGCACATCGAGATCATGTTCATTCGCCACAGCGACCGAGGTGGACGAGGAGACCTTCTTCGGTTCTCGGGAGACCGGCGGCGCGCTGGTCTTGTTAGCGCAGATGGACCGGCATTTTAGTGTTGGTGAGTGTTGTTGCCCCCTAAAGACCGGACAGGGTCTCCTGGGTTGATCGGGTGATGAACTCGCGCGGCGAGCGGTAGCCGAGCGCGCGATGAGGATGAAGGTC
>NZ_LMPY01000091.1:0-1942 GCF_001424445.1 Methylobacterium sp. Leaf361
ACCTGGCGCCGGCTGAAGGGCGAAAACCAGTTGCCGAAGGTCGTGGCCGGCGTCATCTTCCGCGACGGGACCGAGGTCGTCGCGAGCCCAGATCACCGCGCCGCCTGACCGTCGCCGTCACCTAAAATCCTGCATAGCTCGCTGGCAAGGTCATGCCGGCAACCATGCCGTCCGGTTGTGGCGAGCATGTTGCCGGATATGGGCAGAGCATTCACGAGCTAGCGATAAGGCGTACCTGGCTCCATGACGGGCGTTTAGGTAACTGCCATGCTTTGGTCCTGCCTGATCCTCATCGCTGAACAGGCGTTCGTGCCCGCGCAGTGGGAGCGCGCCTCCGTGCGAAAAGAGGCGGTTCTCGAAGGGCTCGTGCTCGGTGTCGTTGGCGCCGTTGTTGGCACCGGAGCGCTCGTGTTCTCGATGGTAGCAATCGAGATCAGCGGCATAACCCACTGCGTGGATTGGCAGCGAAGGCACGATCTGGTGCGGCTGGACGATGGGCCGCTACGGCCTCTTGCCTCTGAACGCCTCGGCTCTCAGCTGCTCAAGCACCATGCTGCCGCTCCTGGTCGAACCGACAGGATGTAGAACGATGGAGAGGGCCAGTCCGTCCGAAGGAGCACCCGATCGGCACGTGCCCTCGGCGGCCGGACTCAGCGAGCGCTCTGCCACCGAGCAGTGACCTCCCGGAAGGCCACATCGCCGTCCGCCTCTGACGCGCCTTCCGACCCGAAGGATCGAACCGACTGGCGCACGAGAACACCGTCGCGCGTGATCGACCAGTCGAACCGGCCGGGCTCCTTCGCAGAGGGCGTCACGCGCAGCGTGTGAGGGTTCGGCTTGAAGATGATCATGACCAGCATGTGGGGGCTGACAGAGCCATCCGTCAGGGGACGGAAGCGATAGGCGGGCCGGAGTTCACGTCGAGCCTCGTCAGACCGTGATCGGATCGGGCGACGGGGCTAGGACGCAGGGCGGGCATGCGACCAAGCGCCGGATCTCTCCCACGATGTGATGTGTTCAAGCTCTGCCGCACCCCGGCGGTCAGGAGTGTACCGTGTACAATCCCTTCTTCTCGTCGCTTATGCTGGCCATTGAGGCACAGCGCGTCATCGAGTTGCGAATGGTTCGCTTGGCCTGGGGCGGCAGAGAGGGACTGGCTGAGGCGCAGTCCATGGTGATTGAGAAGGTTCACGCCGCCGGCGAGGCGATGACGACATTGATGTTCGGCGGCTCGCCCGAAACGGTCATCGCCCGCTACCGTGAGCACGTGGCTGCGAACACGAAGCGTCTCTCCGCTCCGTGAGGGTCGTGCGGCTTCGTCATAGAAAGCCTAGCTAGAACGCTTCGCACTCCAACTGCCGCTGCACTCGACCAAGCCGCCAGACGTGCGCCAAGTGCCGCTGCCGCTGCCCTTCGCGGTCAGACTGCCGGCGATCGGCACCTTGTTCGAGCCTTGGGTGATCGTAGCCTGCACGGCACCACCCGCCGACACACCGCCATCGATGTCGACTTCCTCACCAGGGATTGAGGCATCGCTGTCCTTGATCTGCACCTGATAACTCGTGCTGGCCGAGCAGGGTCCCTCGGCAGTGGTAGCCACGATGGTCCAGGAGCCGTCGAACTGGTTCGGGACCTGCACCTTCTTCGTCGCGGCAACCGCTGGGAGGAACGCGCCTGCCGTCAGGCCAGCCGCGAGGATCAGGGTAAGGGTACGTGACACCGATGGCTCCGAAGATTGCGGCGCCATGATCGGCCACGCCTTCGCAGAACGGAGGTCTCGGCTCGATAGTTTCAGCGGCTACGCAGATCCTTCTGCGGCCGTAAGAAGGTGCTCCGGCGGCTGTTCGGGGACTGTCAGGAATTCCGTGTGCGGGCGGCGGGTTGAACATCAGGCCGCCATGGCCCGGGTGAAGCGCTCGCCGAAGATGACGGCGAACTGCGC
>NZ_LMPY01000092.1:0-1914 GCF_001424445.1 Methylobacterium sp. Leaf361
CGTGGCCGGCGTCATCTTCCGCGACTGGACCGAGGTCGTCGCGAGCCCAGATCACCGCGCCGCCTGACCACCGCCGTCACCTAAAATCCGGCATAGCTCGAGCACCGGACGCCAACCTCCCCTCACATCTGGATCTTGCTGACGACGTGCTTCACAAGGAACAGACCGATGCTGGCCGAGGTGAGACCGAACATCAGGACGTAGAGCTGGTCGATCTGCAGGCCGGCGTAGGGGTAGTAGGCCGAGCGCACCCATTCCGCCAATTGAAGGGCCGGGTTGAATTTCATCCAGTAGTAGATCTTGTCCGGCATATAGCTCGGCAGGAACATCACGCCGCTGGAGATGTAGAGGATGATGCTGAAGAGCGCATAGCCGATCAGCCAGCCCGGGAAGAAGCCGATGATCGCCACGTTGATCGTTCCGATGCCGATGCCCAGCACGATCGCCGCCAGATAGCCGCACATCGCCGTGAACGGATCGGCCGGGATCGGATTGGTCCCGATGGCTAAGAGGACGGAGGAGACCACGAGTAGGGCCAGAAAGCCGGTGACGATCTCGACGAGAATGCGGGCCAGGATTACGTCGAACAGTTTCACCTGCGGGTAATAAGTCAGAGGGCGGTTCATGATCACCGCCTTCATGACTTCGCGGGAGATGTACTGGAAGACCAGAACCGGCACCGCGCCCGTGGCGAAGAAGAGCGGCCGACTGTCGCCGAGGGGGGCCGCCAATTTCTGGAAGGTGTAGATTGCGATCAGCACGAACACGTGCACGCAGGGCCAGAGCACGACCACACCATAGCCCCAGATCGAGGCGCCGAAGCGCGTCCGCATGTCGCGCAGCATCAGCGCGTGCAGCACGTGCAGGTAGGACTCGACCGGGCCCTTCTGCGATTCGGGCTTCGGGAGGGCGGGCATCGACGGGACCTCTGCGTTGCGGCGCCTGTCTCGACGAGAAAATGGGCCAAAGTGCGTTGACCCGGCCCGCGCCCGCGGCGCGTCAGACCGCAAGTCCGTAGTAGGCCCGCATCAGGTCGCCGGAGGGAGGGGCCGGGATCGGTCCCGCGCGCTGCCCGAGATCCGAGATGTCGATGGCCAGCAGGCGATCGTTGCAGGCGGCCGGATCGGTGACGAGCGCGCGGGGCAGGAGATGGCCGCTCGGCAGGACGCGCAGCCGCTCGGCCGGCGCGCCGAGGTCGAAGGCTGCCACCGGCAGGCCGCTGCGCAGCGCCACGGTCAGCGCGTACGCGTAGGTCTCGGGCCAGATCGAGGGCAAGAGGACAAGGTCGGCCGAGACCTGGGTGACGAGATCGAGCAGCTCGTCGTCCTCCCAGTGACGGCCGGTCTCGGCGATCTGGAGGGCCGCCCGGGCGACCCGGTCGAGGGTCGGATCGTCGGTGGAGTACCGCCCCGTCTCGGTCACGCCGGCGCGCGCCAGACCGCCCGTCAGGGCCGGGTCCGAGTGGCCCACGATGGAGAATGTGAGCGGCAGGTCCCGCGCGCGCGCGTCCGCGGCCAGGGCCTGCAGCAGCAACCCGCCCTCGGGGAGGCTGATCGCGCCGAGCACCGCGACGCGGCGGATTCGGCCGGGCCGCTGCAGGGCGGTCGAGTGCACCGACCGCTCCGGCTCGACGTGCGGCCGCACCGTGACCGCGAGGTCCGGGTACACCGTCCGGATCCGGCCCGCCGTGTCGGAGGACGGCGCGAACACCCGCGCCGCGCCGGCCAGGAACGCCCCGAACGCCGCCCGCCGCTCGCCCGGATCCGGCTCCTCGAACCCGTCCGCGTCCACCGCCAGGCACGACCGGCACTCGGCGACCGGCGCCAGGCCGCAGTAGCGCCCGTCCGGCTGCACCAGGTGGTTGCGGTGGCACACCGGCGAGTAGTCGTGCAGCGTCCACGCGTAGGGACGCCC
>NZ_LMPY01000093.1:0-1607 GCF_001424445.1 Methylobacterium sp. Leaf361
AGACCGGCGACCTGCACCTGACCGCGACCCGCTACATCGCGGCCTACCAGAAGGACGTCGCGGCCATGTCTCCATGGCGTATCGCTCTCACTGAGAGGTTCTGGCGGGCTCGAAACCAGCCTCGATACGCCGCCTTCAACTCACCGTCGTCACCCAATCTCCCGCATAGCTCGGCGGGTTGCATCGGTTGGGGTTGGCGATCTGACTGGCGCGTGTGATTCGCTTGATGAGCTTGTGATGGAGGATCGCCATGCCTTCAGCCCTGTCGGTCAATCTGCGCGAGCGTGTGGTCGCCGCGATTGAAGCGGGCGCCTCGCGGCGTCAGGCGGCCAAACGTTTTGGTGTCTGGGCGGCCAGCGCTGTCCGTTGGGTCGGAAGCCGGCGAGCCCATGCTGTCGCGCTGGAAGGGCCGGTCCGCACCATGCCGCAGCTGGCAACGGAAGCTGAACGATCCTACGAGCAACTCTAGCGGCCATTGGTGCAGCACTCAACGGCAGACCGCGCAGGACTCTGGGATGGAAAATTCTCGCCGAGGCTCTCGACGCGATCTTACGATCAGTTCATTCTGGTATTGCGACCACCGCTTGAACCCGGGCACATAGCATCATCACCTATGATGATAGCTAAGTCATCTGAAGCGATTGCTCGCTATTCTGCAATTTCAATCCAAACGGTGTGACGTAATCACATGACATTCATACGGCACGGCGACTCATACATACGTACAATTGATGTTCGATGTGGCGAGCAGTTCGATTGCTTCTTCGCCTTTACTTTCTGGCGAGGCTCATTTTGGTCGGCAAATCGTAGGCATTTTATGTTCGAACCTGACAAGTGGCCACAGGAAAAAGAGGGATATCTGAGTCGCATAATTTTAACTGAATGGTCCGAGCAGAGCTTTGGCCTTATGCGTCTAGTAGAGATTGATCTTGGTTCCGGCAACGACCCTCGGATTGTCACCGTTGGAGGGAGGCCGATCGTCTTATATCGCGGCGCTTTGCATGACCAAACCCAGTACTATCTTTATGATATGGAAACACGCAAGACCCTGGCAATTCAAATCGAAGATGACTGGTTTGAATATGGAAAGAATTGGATTCCATTTGACGCCGACGGGATGATCGGCGCAGTGCATAGTTTTGCGCCCTTTCGTATATTACAAATTGATCCCAATAATGGTAAGGGGCGCATCGTTGCTGAAAACCGAAATTCATTCAACCCAAAAGCAGCGCATGACAACTTTAATATTTTTCGCGGGGGGAGCAATGCGCTGAAGATGGGCAACAAACTTTTGGGGTTTGGCCACGCTACTTTCAATCCCTGGAGACATCACCCATTTTTGTGGGAGATGTCCGACGACAAAGTATTGATTACGAGCGCGTCCGTAGATTTTGATGCAATTTATTGCCGCGGGTTTGGAATAATCGATCCTACATCTTTATTTTATGGATCTGATGAAAGAATAGTTCTCGGAATATGTGGATCAGAGCGGGATTGGTTCTTTGATCGTAAGCGCTGTTTGGGCGGCACCTTCCGGCAGACGGTGTGAAGGCGACATACGGAGCGGAATGGGAGCTCCGTCACATGTCAATGTCAGGGCGTATGGC
>NZ_LMPY01000094.1:0-1587 GCF_001424445.1 Methylobacterium sp. Leaf361
CATCGCCACCCGCTACGAGAAGCGGGCTGCCAACTACCTCGCCATGGTCACCCTCGGCATGACCATG
This sequence comes from Methylobacterium sp. Leaf361, assembly GCF_001424445.1. NCBI lineage: Bacteria > Pseudomonadati > Pseudomonadota > Alphaproteobacteria > Hyphomicrobiales > Methylobacteriaceae > Methylobacterium > Methylobacterium sp. Leaf361. The sequence continues at coordinate 68 of NZ_LMPY01000094.1, forward strand.
CTCTGGCTCACATGAGTTTGCAGAGACGCCCTAGACCGCCGAACACGCGCCGAGGGCTGGACGCGCCTCTGGCGAAATCGATGGTCACCCCGAGATCGGTATCCTCAGGCTTCATGATCAGCGTCTCGGGGTGGATCGGGCGTCCCCATGATAGCTACAACCTTGGGTGTGGCGAGTGCCCCCGAAGCTATCGACAACGCCGTCCCCACGGCGCTTATCCTGCGACCATGCGCACAGCCTTCGCTGCCCTTCTGCTCCTCACCGGTCCCGTCCTGGCCGCCGAGCCGATCGTGGGCCGCGCCTCCGTCACCGACGGCGACACCGTGGTGATCCGCGGTACCCGCATCCGCCTGCACGGCATTGACGCGCCCGAGAGTGCGCAGCTCTGCCAGGACGCTGCCGGCAAGTCCTACCGTTGCGGGCAGGTGGCGGCGCTCGCGCTGGCTGACCGGATCGGCGAGGCCAACATCTCGTGCGAGCCCCGCGACACCGACCGGTATGGCCGCACCGTTGCCGTCTGCCGGAAGGGTGACGAGGACCTGAACGCCTGGATGGTGGGCCAGGGCTACGCCACGGCCTATCAGCGCTACTCCCGCGACTACGTTGGGGCCGAGACCAGCGCGAGGGCGCTGAAGCGAGGGCTTTGGGCCGGCACCTTCGATCCGCCGTCAGACTGGAGGCGCGCCAAGCGGGCCAGCGGCGTCGAGACCCGGCCGGAGATGGAGAAGCCCCTGGCGGCTGCTCCGGCGCTCACACAGGCCGCCTGCGCGATCAAGGGCAACATCTCGCGCAAGGGCGACAAGATCTACCACCTGCCCGGGACGCGGGACTACGACCGGACGGTCATCACCACGAGCTCCGGCGAGCGCATGTTCTGCAGCGAGGACGAGGCGAAGGCGGCGGGCTGGCGGGCGGCACGAGGCTGATCCGGTTGGTTGGCGTGGCCTCGGATCTGCTCACGAGGCGGGGGAGCGCCTGATCTCGCCAGCGCGTGAGCCGGTGGTAGCCTATTGGTCGGTGATGGAGAAGCTGGCTCGCGCCTTCATGACAAGGCAGCCGCGCTCATCGAAAGCCTTGGCCGTGAACTCATCGACGCCGGTCCTTCGCCCCTCGTCGCGGAGGATGGCCGTCAACGTTAGGCGAAGCAGCTCTCGTAAAGCGTCACGACTCGGCACCTCGACCCCCTCTTCGTCCATCACCTCGACATGGTCGTCCGTGCTGATGAAGTAGCGTGACACTCACGCCTCCGGAATCAGAACCCCCTGTGGCGCAAACACGAGGTAGCGAGGACAGTTCGGCGCTCCGAGCCAATACGCATCGCTATTCGGGTGCAGGGTTACGCTGGCGCCCGCAGGGACGCGTTGGGTGTGACCCCGTAGTCGACCCGCGAAGAGACTTATGCGCTAAGTTATACCAACTCTCACTGATCAGAACCCATGAGCCCAGGCCCGCAGGCCGATGGACATGATGCGCCAGGGCTGATCGATGAGCTTGTTCCAGGCGTCGCAGCACTGATCGAG
>NZ_LMPY01000095.1:0-1416 GCF_001424445.1 Methylobacterium sp. Leaf361
CAATCTCTTCAGCCGTATGCTTCTTCCGTCCCATGATGACATCCTCCACATGGCTCAAAGCCATACCTTAGGGAGGACCACTTTTCAGGGGGCAGGCCATTACCAATTATCGAGGATGCCAATTACCCGGGCTGGGCACTCTGGCGGAGCCATTGGCAGCACGCTACCCTGGGAATGCAAGGATCTCGCTGCGGAGGAAAACAATGCGTGCCAGCACTTTCGTATTCGCCTTTTTTGCGATTGCTGCGGCCGGACATGCAGAGGCCGCGGGATGCGGTGGGTCGCCTCAGGCCGCACCGGAGATAGCCGGTAATTACGTCGACAACTTCGGTGGGCTGCAGGCCGTTTCGAACCGGTTCTGGATCTCTGGCAACTCGGTGTTCGAGATCTGCTCCGTTGACGGTAGTGCTCGAAACATGATCGCCTATAATCATCCGGCCAACAGCTACAATCCGGGCAAGTTCAGCCGTTTCGAATGGGTCAGGGCTGACAACCGTTTATGGTACTGTCAAGCCGTTTATGACGCATCGACAGAAGGCGCTGCGATGCAGGCACCTCCTGCCGATCCTGCTAATCCTGCTCAGAGTGGGTGCGGCACCTTTCCCTGGAGCACTCTCATTCGCATTCTACCCTGACGCCAGAACAACGGCCCTGCAAGAGTTGCCACAAACTCGTAGTTGTTCCGCAAATCTAACCTGAAAGCTGGCGCTCTGTTTCCGAAGCGAGATCAGGCACCAACGTCGAACGCCATCCTGGCATGGCACTGAGTGTCCGCGATGGATCGAGAGCGGGCGCGGACGCGGCGCCCGCTTCGACGCATTGTTGCCAGATAGTGGACCGGCGGGCATCTAACCGTCTTGGACCTTGCTGATATGATCGGCAGCAGGTCCGGAAAGATTCAAGACGGTGATGCGCCGTTGTTTCGCGGCGGCAGCTCCCGCTTCCGCACGATCCGAGCGCGATCCCGAAGGGTGACCTCGTTCGTCGGCCATTCCAGGCAGGCCGCCTCGAACGCGGCGATCGCCACGCTCAGCGGGTAGATCGTCGCGAGGCGCAGATTGATGTTGCCAGAGCGCACGGACGACGAACGCATGGACGAGGCTCGGCTACGGATGATCGTGGCGTCGGCGTAGACGCCCTGTCCCCGCTCACGGTAGCCTCGTCGCGGGGGTGAATCATGCCCGACAACCCCGATCCTGTCTTGGAAGCTGTCGCAACCCTGCGCGCCGCGGGAATCACGGCGACGCCCTGCGGAGATGATTTCGCGCACTGGATGGTAGGGGATTTCATCGTCGACGACACCACTCTGATCCGGCTCGCCTGGCCTGCCCCCTGAAAAGTGGTCCTCCCTAAGGTATGGCTTTGAGCCATGTGGAGGATGTCATCATGGGACGGAAGAAGCATACGGCTGAAGAG
>NZ_LMPY01000096.1:0-1612 GCF_001424445.1 Methylobacterium sp. Leaf361
CGGATGTAGCCGTAATCGGTGGCCGGCCGGTCGGGCTCGATGCCGAGCGTCATCGTGTAGCCGGCCTGGGCGCCGGCGGCCGCGCGCCGCACGGCGTCCACGAAGGCCGCCGTGTCGGGCACGACGTGGTCGGCGGCCATGATCAGCACCACGGCCTGCGGGTCGCTGGCGGCGGCGTGCAGGGCGGCGACCGCCACGGCGGCGGCGGAGTCGCGGCCCTGCGGCTCGAGCAGGATGTCGGCGGACAGGCCGAGTTGGTCGCGCTGCTCGGCGACGATGAAGCGGGCCTCGGCCGAGGCGATGACGGTGGGCGTGGCGAAGACGGCGGCGTCCGACACCCGCGCCAGCGTCGCCTGGAAGGTCGAGCGCTCGGCGTCGACCAGACGGGCGAACTGCTTGGGCATGCTCTCCCGCGAGGCCGGCCACAGCCGCGTCCCCGTCCCACCGCACAGGATCATCGGGTGGATCTGGATCGAAGGCCGGGACATGGTGACGTCTCCCGAGAGGGCTCGGCGGGGTCTACGCGGCCGAGCCCGCCCCGCGCGGGTGCGATGGACTCTCGGGCGCTGATTTCAGGATCTGCCCTTACCGTCGGGCCGGGACCGGAACAACCTGCGCGCATTATCCGCGCGTCGACGGGCTGGCTCCGTGCACCGGGATGGTTATCTCTGGNCGATTTCAGGATCTGCCCTTACCGTCGGGCCGGGACCGGAACAACCTGCGCGCATTATCCGCGCGTCGACGGGCTGGCTCCGTGCACCGGGATGGTTATCTCTGGTCCGACATGAACGGACCCGTCCCCACCCCGCCCGGCCGATGCTCCGGCGCCGTCCCAGCGCCGGATCCCCGCGTTGGAGCGCCTCGTCGGCGCCGCCCCTCCGGCGGATCTCGAGAATGATCGTCCCCTGGCTTCGCGGTTTTCCCGCGCTTTGCACTGAACGGTCGCGGTGACGGGGATGGCACAGGCTGGTTCACCGGGTGGATGATTGTTGTTGCCCCCTAAAAACCGGACAGGGTCTCCTGGGTTGATCGGGTGATGAACTCGCGCGGCGAGCGGTAGCCGAGCGCGCGATGAGGATGAAGATCGTTATAGTGCGCCAGCCAAACGGGGAGCTGGCGCAGCACGCACTCGGCATCCGGTAGCACCGAGACACGCACGTAGTCGCGTTTCAAGGTTCGCACGAACGCTTCGGCCATGCCGTTGCTCTGCGGGCTCTCCAGCGGCGTCGTCTTCGGTATCAAGCCGAGTTCGCGGGCGAAGATCCGGTCGTTGGTCCGGTCACACACGCCGAAGCGATGCTCGACGGCCGCCACCATCAGGTCGCGGACGTCCTCGCCCGTGATGCCCGCCGTGGTCGCCACGTAGCTCATCGCTTCCCGATCGCAGCAATCGAGCGCGAAGGCGACCCGCACACGCTCACCGTTCTCTGCTGCGATCTCCAGCCCGTCCGAGCAGAGGGCATCCCACCCGGTCGGAGACCGGGCGGGGACCCGCCCAGCGCGTGTTGCGCGTGGCCACCGCCACCTTGCCCTCGTGACGGCGCGTCTCGGCTCCGCCCACATGTCGCTGCAGCAGGAGGCCGTGCACCTTCATGACCCGGTAGACCCGCTT
>NZ_LMPY01000097.1:0-1199 GCF_001424445.1 Methylobacterium sp. Leaf361
GGCCGGGTGTCGCTGATCGGGACCAAGAACAGCCTCGTGCACAGCCAGGGCGAGGGCCTGACCGCGGTGGTGGGCCTGGAGGACGTGGTGGTGGTCTCCACCCCCGACGCGGTGCTGGTGGCCTCCAAGGCGCATTCGGGCCAGGTGAAGGAGCTGGTCGGCGCCCTGCGGGCGCAGGGCGCGCCGGAGGCGGACGCGCATCTGCGGATGTACCGGCCCTGGGGCTGGTACCAGCGGATCGACCTCGGCGAGCGCTTCCAGGTCAAGCGGATCCAGGTGGTGCCGGGCGGGCGGCTGTCGCTGCAGAAGCACTACCACCGGGCCGAGCACTGGGTGGTGGTGCGCGGCACCGCCGAGGTCACGATCGACGAGCGGGTGGTGCTGGTCCACGAGAACGAGGCGGTCTACCTGCCGATCGGCTCGNGAGCACTGGGTGGTGGTGCGCGGCACCGCCGAGGTCACGATCGACGAGCGGGTGGTGCTGGTCCACGAGAACGAGGCGGTCTACCTGCCGATCGGCTCGATGCACCGGCTGGCCAACCCCGGCAAGATCCCCCTGGAGCTGATCGAGGTCCAGGTCGGCTCCTACACCGGCGAGGACGATATCATCCGCGTCGAGGACATCTACGGGCGCTGAGCCCGGCCGGGCCGGGCAGCTCAACAAGGCGTTTTGATCCTGCGGTGGCACTGCGGGAGGCGAACATGGCCGAGAGATCAGCGGGGCAGGATCTCGACGCGTGACTGGCCCCGTTCCTGGCTGCGATGTGCCGCAAGATGCGGCGGACCTGGGCGCCGCTGTATCTGCGTGGCCTGCTCGGCCCCGGGGATCGCAAGAGCCTGCAGCCGATGGCGGCGCGTCTCGGGTTGCCGGGCCATGACTAATTGCAACACTTCATCGCCAGCCCGGCCTGTGACGGCAGCTTGCTCTTGACGGAGTTGGCCCGCGCCGCGGACCGGCTGGTCGGCGGATACGATGCCTGTTTGGTGATCGACGACATGTGTCAACGGGTGCCGAAGTCTGGTTCTTCGTCACTTCGTGTGGTAGGTCAGACCGCTTTGAGGACGCGCTGACGCAGGAGTTCGAAGCCGGCGGGGCATACATGAACTGCGCCGAGTATCTCGGAGGCTTTTTGGTTTGGGTCAGGCTGCAAGGTTTGGACCTCGGCCTGGGCATAGTAGCGCGCTTCCGCCTCGGCGGG
>NZ_LMPY01000098.1:0-384 GCF_001424445.1 Methylobacterium sp. Leaf361
GGCCTGACCAACACCGGCACGGCCCTCAACACCGGCACCATCGGCGGCGGCGCGACCAACAGCGGCAGCCTGATCAACGCCGGCACCCTCGCGGGCGGACTGACCAACACCGGCACCGCCCTCAACGCCGGCGCGATCGCCGGCGGCGTCGCCAACACCGGCCTCCTCGCCACCAGCGGCACGATCAGCGGCGGCCTGACCAATGCCGGCACCGTGCTCGCCAGCGCCGGCCGCATCGACGGGCCCATCGCCAACAATGCCGGCCTGCTCGCCGTCGCCGGATCCSTGGCCGGCACCGGCCCCTTCGCCAACGCCGCCGGCGCGACGCTCGCCGTCACCACGGGCGGCAGCTACAGCCTCGCCGGCCCCCTCGCCAATGCCGGC
>NZ_LMPY01000098.1:444-1109 GCF_001424445.1 Methylobacterium sp. Leaf361
GGACCGGCCTCCGCCGTCCTSGGCAACGGCGCCCTCACGGTCTCCAGTGCGGCCGCCTCGACCTACGCCGGCGCCATCCTGGAGACCGCGAGCCCGACCAGCCTGACCAAGGCCGGCCCCGGCACGCTCCTGCTCACCGGCCCCGGCCTCTTCTCCGGCCCGACCACAATCCAGGCCGGCACGCTCTCCCTCAACGGCCTCTGGACCTCGCCGGTCACGGTCGCGGCCAATGGCACCCTGCGCGGCATCGGCACCGTCGCGGCCCSGGTCACGGTCGCGGGCGCCCTGCGGCCGGGCAACTCCCCCGGCACGCTCACCGTCCTCGGCCCGGTGGCGTTCGCCCCCGGCAGCAGCCTCGGCCTCGNGGTCACGGTCGCGGGCGCCCTGCGGCCGGGCAACTCCCCCGGCACGCTCACCGTSCTCGGCCCRGTGGCGTTCGCCCCCGGCAGCAGCCTCGGCCTCGACATCGACGGMCCGGGCACYGGCACCGGCGCGGGCAGCTACGCCCGCCTGCTGGCGCTCGGCCCGACCGGCACGGTCTCGGCCAACGGCACCCTGGTGCCGGAGCTKCGCGGCATCACCGGCAACGCGGGCAACAGCTTCACCCCCGCGCTCGGCCAGCGCTTCGGCGTGCTCACCGCGCAGGCCGGGCTGTCGGGCTCGTT